>JAFYPH010000049.1 GCA_017547585.1 Bacteroidaceae bacterium
CCCGATGTTGACCTCAAATTCTATCCCGAGGGCGGACATCTTATCGAGGGCATTGAGACAACCGTAGCCTACGAACTTCGTGGCGAAGATGGCATTGCCGGCGAAGATACAATTTACATTTATGCAGGAAAAAATCTGCTACAGAGGAGCGTGCCCACCCACGCGGGAAAAGGCACTTTCTCGCTGACTCCCGAAACGGGAGTAAAATACTACGCAGAGGTCAAGCGCGGAAAGAAAGAGCATAAATTTGAGTTTCCTGCGATTGAAAAAGAGGGAGTAGCTATTGCTGTAAAAGAAGAGGGTAACAATGTAAGCATAAAAGTAAGCAACAACCTCGAAAGTTCTACAGCCCTCGGTTGCGCAGTGCTGCATCGCGGCGAGCTTTCCCACTATCAGAAATACTATTCGGACAATAATGGAAAGATAATAACCATCAACAAAGATTCCTTGCGCGAGGGTGTGAACCGCGTGATTGTGTTTGTGGACGACAGCCTGCCGCTTGCCGAGCGTCAATTCTTTGTGCTGCACGAAAATATTCAGCCGGGCGACCGCGAGACTGCGAAGCTGAAAGTAACCGCCAACGGCGAGCCTCTGCATAAACTCTCTCTGAAGCCCCACGAAAAGTTCAGCGTAACAATCGAGCGCGAGGATGGAAAGCCCATCGAAGAAAATACGGAACTTTCATTGTCTGTGAGCGATGCTGCGGGCCGTCAGCAGACATCTTACACTCACAATATGTACAGCTATTTTTTGCTCGGCTCGGAGCTTAAAGGCTATATTCCCGACGCGGCACGTTACTTTGATGTTGCGAACAAAAACCGCGCAAAGGAACTTGACCTTCTTATGCTTACAAACGGCTGGACCTCCTACGACTGGAGCAAATTGGCAAAGAAAGATATTAAGCTCGACCAACCAATGGAGAAGGGAATTACCGTAAAAGGTACATTCTATAAGAAAGAGAGAAGCAACAAAATGGGCAACCTTGGAGATTTCACGCTCATTCCACAGAATAATCTTGCGATAAAATTTGAAATTAGTTACAAGGACAGCATCGTAAACGATTATGAATTTTCAACCGATGGCAGCGGCTCTTTCCAACTACAGATAGATGATTTTCATGGGAAAAAGGTTGGCGCGCTTACACCTATGTTTGCAGCCGACCAAACACTTGAATCTCCCTACTCTTTTGTGCTCGACCGCTACTATTCGCCCGAATTCAGGCTCTATGATTATTGGGAGCAGCATTTGGGAAAGCCTCTCAACAACAATGAGAAAATAAAAAGTGTCAAACTGCGCCCGTTCGAATATATGCTCTCGTCGGTAGAGGTTACAGCTGCGAAAAAACGCGAGCGATTCGACCGTCCGCCGCACAGCGAAATGCGCTTCGACTATCTTGACGAGTGGGAGTATGCCCAGGATGTAACCTATCTGCGTGTTTCGCAAAATTATGATAAGCAGAATGATGATATTATAGAGTCGCAAAAAGAGCGACTGAAAGAGATTGTGGACGAGAATAGATACAAAAAGCTTGTAGAGACGCATATTGGGCAGACAGGAATCTATTCTATCCCCGGCAAATTCGATAAGAGTACCCCACCCTACATTAAATATTTAGGAAATGTCAGATATTGGTCGCCACAGAAACTGCAAGGGCTAATTTGCGATTGCGAAGCAAAAGACCCCAACGATTTTGTTGCTCCTCGTCAGGAGCACCCCAATGCCATTACTGCAGCCGATGTTGTGCGCAGCGCCATTAAGCGCCACAATTATAATTGGGCCTATTGGGTGCAGTTGATGGTAATTGCTAACGAGTATGATTCCGATTCTGTACCGAGAGCCGATTATAAATATTTGAATGGTAAAAGCCCAAAGAAGATGACAAATTTCAAAGAGTTTGTCATCCGCAGCGACAAAGGTGCGCGCGAGCAGTTTGAAAACCTGCAGACGCGGTGGACGCAATTGGGAAGCGCATTGGACAACAAAAGTAACAATATAAAATTCTATCTAGGCTTTTTGTCGCAAATGTTTGTTTCGGGAACGGATGGCGTCGATGGATATTCGTGGGACAATTTCTATCGCCAGCTTGAGAGTGGAATGCATTTGGGACGTTCGTTCCCAATGAATCCCAATTACGTTGCTTGCATGATTCCCTACGAAGAGGGCGAGGAGAAGAGAGGCATTGTGCCCGAACTTTATACGGGCAGCATCAAACGCTACACGTCTATACAAGGTTACAGCGAGAGCAAACAATTCTACTCGCCCGACTACAAGGGATTGCAACCAGGCGAAAAGGACTTTCGTCGCACGTTAATATGGGTACCATCGGCCAATGTAAGCAAAGGAAAAGCAACCATCGAACTAAACAACAGCAGCGTGGCGAAAAATATAATTGTAAACGTAGAGGGCTGTGGCAGCGGAACAATTTATGGCAGCGATCTTAACATTCTCACGCGCACACTGAGCAACGAGCAACGAGCCGTTGCCGAGCGACAGGCAACCACCACACTAAAGAAAAATCCGGCAATGGTTGCCTATTGCCTTAAGCTGATTGGCGACGGACAGAAATTGTATAAAGAGCAGGAATACAATGCTGCATTCAAGAGATTCGAAGATGCTGCAGCAATGGGCGAGCCTACAGCCATCTATCTTACGGGCGTATGCTACGCCTACGGGCAGGGAACGGAAAAAGATAGTATAAAAGCTTTCAATCTCTACCGTTCGGCCGCAAACAATGGCGTCGCAGCAGCCTGCCACCAGCTTGCAACCTGCTACAAAGATGGTAACGGAACAAAGAATAACAATTCTCTCGCCCTCAAATGGTACACTGTGGCAGCCGACAGCGGCCTTGTGCGCTCAATGAGCATACTCGCAAAAAGCTACGATGAGGGACTTTTCACAGAAAAGAACAGCGAAAAGGCTATCGAATGGTACAAAAAAGCGGCCGCAAAAGAGGAGCCACACGCAATGTACAAGGTTGCCCGCCTTTGCGAGCATAATGACTCTTTGGAGGGGAAGAAAGGAAAGACACTGCACGAGTCCGAGGCTATTAAACTATTCACCCGCGCGGCCGAGCTTGGCAATGTTCAGGCACAAATGAAACTCGCCGAATTTTATGGAGACGGACGCTACGTGAAAAAGAACAAGAAGCTACGTTTCGAATGGCTGCTCCACGCTGCAAACAACGGCAATATGGAGGCACAAGAGCTTATAGGCGAATGCTACGAAAAGGGATTCGGAACAAAAAAGAATAATCCCAAGGCCTATAATTGGTACAAAAAGGCAGCCGAACAAGGCAGCGAGCTTGGAAAACTGAAGGCTAAAGAGTACGAACTTTTCAAATTTTACAAATAGCATAAAGAAAAATGCACAGCTATGCAAACGCACAAAATCTTATAATAAATGTTAAAAAAACGGGGGGGGTAATTGTTACAATATTAACTATTATTCGTTTAACTATATAGATTTTTGCAGTAAATTTGCCCATACTATGAAACTGCGCATACTAAATATATTTCTATTGCTCTTCGCCTTTGCAGCGCTGCGTGCCCAGTCGCCATTGGACACTCTTGCCATGCGTGCAATTATGGTCAACCAGCTGTTCCCGCAAGAGAGAGTGTACCTCCATTTTGACAATACTGCATACTATCTGGGCGAGACTATGTGGTTCAAGGCCTACACTACCAGCGGAATTGCCGACAATGAAAGGCCCATAAGCAAGGTACTTTACGTGGAACTGTGCGCGCCCGAAGGTTACGTTGTCGAGACGAAGAAATACAAGCTCGACGAGAATGGACGCTGCAACGGAGAGTTTGAGCTTAAGCCCTCGCTGCTGTCCGGCTACTACGAGGTGCGCGCATACACTCGTTACATGCTCAACTGGGGCGACGAGGCGGTGTTCAGTCGTGTGTTTCCCGTGTACGACAAAGTGAACGGTGACAACTACGAATTTAAGAATATGCTCGACCGCAAGCGCAGTTTCATGTACCGCGGCGAGTGGAAGACCAACGAATTGCCCGAGGCGGACCTTAAATTCTACCCCGAGGGTGGACACATTGTCGAGGGCATTGAAACGACCATTGCATATGAACTTAAAGGCTACGACGGAGTACACGGCGAGGATAGTGTCACCATCTACGGCGACAATGAGGTTGTTGCAAAGAGCGTGCCGATGGCATTGGGAATGGGCAGCTTCAAATTGACTCCGCAACGAGGCGTAAAATATCGCGCCGAGATTGAGATTACCCGCCACAAGAATGGAAAGAAGAAAAAGTTCAAATTTTCGCTTCCGAAGGTAGAGAGCGAGGGTGTCGCCCTTGCAGTGACTCGCGACGAAAAGGATATTTATATAGCTGTAAAGAACAACCTCCCCGCAACCGCCAACCTTGGATGCGTAATTGTGAACAACGGCTATATGCAGCTGTACGAGACATTTACGTCCGATGCGAAAGAGAAAAGGATACAAATGCCGCTCGACAGACTCGCCGAGGGAGTGAATCGTGTGGTGCTTTTCGCCGACAGCGTGCCGCTCGCCGAGAGACAGTTTTTCGTCACGCACGACTCCATTGCTGCGGGCGACATTTCCACCGTGAAACTGAAGGCAAAAGTGAACGGCCTCGACCCGAAAGATATTATTCTGCAGCCGCACGAAAAGATTACGCTCACTGTGGAGCGTGAGGATGGAAAGCCCATAGACCCCGACGCTGAATTTTCACTTTCAGTTAGTGACATTGACCACAGACAGAAAATGTCGTACGAGCATAATATGTACACTCACACGCTTTTAGGCTCGCAACTGAAGGGCTACATTCCCGACGCCACCCGTTACTTTGACCCCGAGAATCCGCGCCGCGAAGAGGAGCTTGACCTTTTGATGCTCACCCACGGATGGACGTCGTACGACTGGAGCAAGCTGGCGCGCAGCCACATTGACGTGCGCCACCATGCAGAGGAGGGAATAGAACTGAGCGGAGAAATTTACACCCGACAGCCGAACAACAAGATTGGACAAAAGGGCACTCACCTACTCTTCCCCGTAAAATATGGCACCCTGAATTTCAAGTTCATGCACGAAGGCGAGAATGCTAAATTCTACAAGTTCCACACGACAAAGAAAGGCCGATTCAGAATAAGAACAGGGGACTTCTACGGCGAAAGAATCGCCGAACTTTCGCCCAGCTATCTGCCTTACAGGCCCAAAGAATACAGAGGAATGCGCTTCGTGCTCGACCGCTATTTCTCGCCACCCTTCCGTTTCTACGACTATTGGGAGCGCAACAGCGGCCGTGCATCCAAGTTCGTGAAGCTCGACACTACCGTCACACAGCTTGACGCTCTCGAGTATCAGCTTGCCGAGGTTGACATCGTAAAGGAGAAGAAAGAGGAGAAGCGCGAACGCCCGCCACGCAGCGAAATCAGATTCAATTTTGTTGACGAGTGGGAGTATGCGCAGGATGTTACATACTTCAGCCTTAACCGCGACTTTGACACTACCAAGGTAGCAGTGAGGCTGGATGTCTCGAACGTGGGCAACATTGATACAGGCGACGTCATCGAGGCTGTTCAGTACAGCGACGAGGAGGAAATTCCACTGAAAGAGGTGGGCGACTGGGACATTTACAATTCACTCCATTCGGCAAAGGCGCAATCGCGATTCCTGCTGATTACAAACTCGCTCACTCCCGCAAAAGTGCTGCAAAGTACATTCTGGCGCTACAATTTCAACTGGGCCTATTGGGTGCAGTCGATTGTTGTCAAGGGCGAGTACAATAGCGACTCAATTCCCGAGAAAGACGATATTTTTCTTGAACAGCGTGATAAATATGGCTCGGGAATCATAAGAGACCTTATGAGTTTCAAGGAGTTTACCATCAGGAGCGACGAAGAGCTGCGCAAGCAATTTACCAACGAGGTCAAAAACTGGAGGTACAAGGGAATGCCACACGGACTCGATTCGATACTTGTCGAGGGATTCCTCACACGTCACTATATTCCTACGAAAGATAATAAGATGATTGACGGATTCCCCGGAAGCATACTCTTCCAGCAGCAAATGAAGGGAAGTTCGATAGAATTTACATACGAACCCGAAAGTACAAATAACCCCACCTATAGTGATAAACTAGAAAATATAATAAACCCAGAAAAGGAAAAGGTGCGCGGAAACGGCCATTTCAAGCCTGTAACCAATCGCTATGACCCAACTTTTGAAGCCAAAGTAGAAGCCGGCGAAAAACTGCGTGGACTCGGAAGTTTCAACCCCTACCACCCCAACTACGTTGCCTGCTTCATCCCCTACAGCAATTCGGAGTGGAATCTGAAACAGGTCCCCGACTTTTCAAAGGCCGACAGAATACGCTACACTATGTTGCGCGGCTATACAGAGAGCAAGAAATTCTATTCGCCCGACTATAGCATCATAAAGCCCGACGCAAGCAAAAAAGATTACCGCCGCACACTGCTGTGGGCGCCAACAGCCAAAGGTGGCAGCGTGTCGCTGACATTCTACAACAGCAGCAATGCCAAGCATATAAATGTGGACATTCAGGGCAGGGACGAAAAGACAATCTACGGCAATGCCGACAACATCAGCACCCGCGAGAATAGTAGCGACGCAAAAGTAGAAACAGCATTCATGAAAATATGGAAGGAACTGTCGAACACCGAAATTTCGCCCGATATTCTCACAAAATGCAACAAACTCACCGAAAAGGGTAATATAGAATACACAGCCGGACGATACGATGAAGCAGTGAAATATTTCCGCGAGGCAGCAAAGTATGGCTTTCCGTCGGCAGTTGCCAATTTGGGAAAATGCTACTACGATGGAGACGGAGTGGGAATTAGCCGCTCGCTTGCGATGCGATATTTTAATATGGCCGCCGAGAAAGGCAATATCCTCGCAATGCACTATCTGGGAGAATGCTACCACAAAGGCGAGAGCATAGAAAAGAACGACTCGATAGCATACGCCTACTACAATAAGGCTGCCAACGAAGGCTATGCGCAGTCGCAACGCATGATGGGAGTGTTCCACGAGAATGGAATCTATGTAGAGAAAAACAGCGCCGAAGCACTAAAATGGTACACTCGCGCAGCCGAGCGCAACGACCCCGATGCACTCTACAAGGTGGGTGCGCATCAGGTGGAGCAGGACTCTATAAACGGGCTGAGCAAACGACAGCTGCGCAAGTCTCCAGCGATAGACTATATGCGTCGCGCGGCACGCAACGGCAACAAAGATGCACAAGCATTCATCGTAAAATGCTTCGCCGAGGGCAAATATCTTAAGAAGAGCAACAAGAAGAGTTTCGAGTGGATGAAGTCCATCGCCGAGCTTGGCGACGACAATGCACAGATGTACGTTGCCTACTGCTACGAAAAGGGACGCGGTACCGACCTCAACCACAAGCGAGCATACTGGCTCTACAAGAAATTAGCCGAGAAAGGCAACGAATTTGCCATTGCAAAGGTGCAGGAGTACGAGACACTGAAATTCTTCACCTACAATAGCCCCAAGCCCCCGGGAATAAAATAAGGACAATAAAAAAGGTTCGGAAATTTGATCTGACCCCAAAAAGTTGGACGGATTAATAAATAAATTTATTGGTAAAGAGTTCGGTATTGTACCGGACTCTTTCCTTTTAGTCTCAGTTTTATTCTATCATTGTTGTAGTAATGGATATACTTCTTAAGTTCCAG
>JAFYPH010000050.1 GCA_017547585.1 Bacteroidaceae bacterium
CTGGAACTTAAGAAGTATATCCATTACTACAACAATGATAGAATAAAACTGAGACTAAAAGGAAAGAGTCCGGTACAATACCGAACTCTTTACCAATAAATTTATTTATTAATCCGTCCAACTTTTTGGGGTCAGATCAAAGCGAGTTTCCTTCTTTATTTTTTTTATTTGTACTCGAGGTATGTGTGGATGTCTTTGTCGCCGCGTCCCGAGAGTGTGAGAACAACAACGTCGTCGGGCTTGAACTGCAATTTGTCCAGCGCTGCGAGAGCGTGCGACGATTCGAGCGCAGGGATGATTCCCTCCATGCGGGTGAGCTCGAATGCTGCCTTGATGGCCTCGTCGTCGTTTATTGCAAAGACTGTCGCGCGTTTCTGCTGTGCGAGGTTGGCGTGCATGGGGCCAATGCCCGGGTAGTCGAGTCCTGCGCTGATTGAGTAGGGCTCTTTGATGCTGCCATCCTCATTCTGGATGACGAGGGTCTTGAATCCGTGGAGGACTCCCTCTTTCCCCAGCTTGATTGTTGCTGCCGACATTCCTGTCTCGGTGCCTTTACCGCCCGCCTCGGCGAGGATAATCTTCACGCGCTCGTCGTGGAGGTAGTGGTAGACTGTTCCGGCTGCGTTGCTGCCGCCACCGATGCAAGCGATGAGGTAGTCGGGGTATTCGCGACCTTCGTGCATGGGCAGCTGTTTCTTTGTCTCTTCGCTTATTACCGACTGCAGACGTGCCACAAGGTCGGGGTAGGGGTGGGGGCCTACGGTTGAGCCTATTATATAAAAGGTGTCGGCCGAGTTTTCGCACCAGTCGTTGATGGCTGCGTCTACGGCGTCGCTCAATGTCATGCTGCCGTCGTTAACTGCCTGCACCTTGGCACCAAGCATCTTCATCTTCTCTACATTCACATGCTGACGCTCAATGTCGGTCTTGCCCATATAGATGGTGCAGTCGAGATTCATAAGGGCGCATACGGTTGCTGTTGCAACGCCATGCTGTCCGGCGCCTGTCTCGGCAATGATACGTGTTTTTCCCATCTTTTTTGCAAGAAGCACCTGGCCAATAGCGTTGTTAATCTTGTGTGCACCTGTGTGGTTCAGATCCTCGCGCTTGAGGTAGATTTTGCAACCATATTTCTTGCTGAGATTCTTTGCAAGGTAGAGAGGCGAGGGACGGCCCACAAAGTCGCGGAGCAAAATGGCGAACTCTTCCTTGAAACTTTCGCTCTCGAGAACCTCAATATATTTGCTTTTGAGCTCTTCGACGCAGGGCTTCAGGCTGTCGTGAATATATGCACCGCCATATTCGCCATAGTAGCCTTCGTTGTTTACATTATAGTTTTTCATATATTTTGTTTTATTTTTTTCTAAAATTAAAAAGAGCCGTCGTAAGTGCGACAGCTCTCTGATTCTATTTTGTGGTTTTTTATTCGGACACATAGGCTAGCAACTTACGACTTTATGAGTTGTAAGCGACGCCACCAATACTTATTTATAATTCCTTTGTTCATGTTCGAAAAATCCGAGCGCAAAAGTATTTTAATATTTTTATAATTCCAAAGAATTTTCTGTTTTTATTCCTGTTTGGTCTAAATTTTGCCGATAAATAAAAAATGTTTATCATTTTGGCGATTTTTTCTTTAAAAAGTTTGGATTATTCAAAAAAGATGCCTAACTTTGCATCGCTTTTCCAGGGAAGAGCGTACATAACTAGATGGTGACTATAGTTCAGTCGGTTAGAGCGTCAGATTGTGGTTCTGAATGTCGTGGGTTCGAATCCCACTAGTCACCCAAAGAAATCCTTGATAATCGAAAGATTGTCGAGGATTTTTCTTTTGTGGTTGTTGACGTAAAATCTCGCTAATCTTTTTCAATCAAAATAAAAAAAGTCCTGCAATTACTTTTTTGCAGGACTTTTAGTTGTTGTATAATTTAGATTAGCTCAATCCCTCGATATTGCCGTCGACAATGTCGATTTTCTGTGCCTGAGGCACTTTGGGTAATCCGGGCATGCGCATGATGTCTCCCATGATGATGACAATCATTTCGGCGCCGTTGTTGATGACTACGTCGCGTACGTTAAGCTCGAAGTCTTTTGCAACGCCGTATGCTTTTGCGTCGGCCGAGAATGAGTACTGTGTCTTTGCAATACAGATGGGGTAGTGTGAGATTCCCAATTCCTCAATCTGTTTGATTTTCTTAGCTGCTGCAGGTGAGTATGTAACTCCTTTTGCGCCGTAGATCTGCGAAGATACTTTCTCGATTTTTGTGCGAACGGGGTCGCTGTCCTCGTAGATGAACTTGAGGGGCTCGGAGGGTGACTTCTCGATGGTGTCGACAACGAGTTTTGCAAGCTCCTCGCCACCTTTACCGCCATCGGCAAAGACGTTGTTCATGCAGAAGCCTACTCCCATTTCGCGGCAGTGCTCGGCTACCATTGCAATCTCCTCGTCGGTGTCGCTTGCGTAGCGGTTGAAGGTTACGATTACCTCCTGGCCGAAACGTTTCATATTCTCGATGTGTTTGTCGAGGTTGGGGAGTCCGTTCTTCAGGCCCTCGATATTCTGCTCTTTGATTTTGTCCTCGGGAACGCCGCCGTGGAGCTTGAGGCTCTGTGCAGTTGCTACGATGATTGTCAATTTGGGCGAGAGGCCTGCCTTGCGACACTTGATGTCGAAGAATTTCTCGGCTCCGAGGTCGGCTCCGAAGCCTGCCTCTGTGATTACGTAGTCGCCGTAGCTGAGCGCCATCTTTGTTGCGATGATTGAGTTACAGCCGTGAGCAATGTTGGCGAAGGGGCCGCCGTGAACGAATGCTGCTGTATTCTCTGTTGTCTGCACGAGGTTGGGCTGGATGGCATCCTTGAGAAGCACGGTGATTGCTCCGGCAACGCCGAGGTCGTTCACAGTGAAGGGCTGGTTGTCGAATGTGTAGCCCAAGAGGATGTTGCCCACGCGACGGCGCAGGTCGTCGAGGTCTTTAGAGAGGCAGAGGATTGCCATAATCTCTGATGCGGGGGTAATGTCGAAGCCGCTCTCTGTGGGAAGGCCGTTTGCCGAGCCGCCGAGACCTGTAACGATGTTACGAAGGCTTCTGTCGTTGACGTCGAGCACGCGTTTCCATTTAATCTCTTTGAGGGCGAGGCCTGTCTTTCTATTCTGATAGATGTAGTTGTCGAGAAGCGCAGTAATCATGTTGTGCGCCGAAGTGATTGCGTGGAAATCGCCTGTGAAGTGCAGGTTGATGTTCTCCATGGGCAACACCTGTGAGTAGCCGCCACCGGCTGCACCACCTTTCATTCCGAAGCAGGGGCCGAGTGAGGGCTCACGCAGTGCTACGACTGCATTTTTACCGATTCTGTTAAGGCCGAGTGTGAGGCCGATAGAAACGGTTGTCTTGCCGATACCTGCCTTTGTGGGAGTGATGGCTGTTACAAGGATAAGATTACTTTTCTTAATTTTCTCTTCGTCAATAAGAGAGAGGGGGAGCTTGGCAATGTATTTGCCATAGTTGTCAACCTCGTCTACGGGGACGCCTATGCTGCCGGCAATCTCCTCGATTCTTTTAAGAGGGGTTTCTCTTGCAATCTCAATATCAGATTTCATGTCAAAAAAATATTATAGTACGTTCAATTCCTGTGTGGTGGCAGAATGACTGTGCTTCGTTGTTTGCACACTGCGCTAAAGCAACTTTTCTGCTAATTTGTACAAAGATAGTTAAAAAATGGCGAAGAAATGCATAAAAAAGAAAAACTTTGAAAAAGTGGCGTTTTTCTACGATAATTGCCTTAGGTAGGCTTTTTGCTCAGCGGTGATGCGGAAGCTTTCTATTGCCTTGCGAATGGTCTTTTTGTGAACGTCGGCAGGCAGTATTCGTTGCTCAATGTAGGGGATTGTGTCGCTCCACTGCTTGGCGAGGGCGGTTGCAAAATACCATGCGACGCACATTCTTATATAATAATGGTCGGTGGTGGCGCGGGCAACATCTTTGAGCATGGGGGGTGTGAACTTTTCGTTGAGGAAGAATCGCATGGAATTTACAATCGCGAAACGACGGGTGTATGTGTGGTCGCTCTTCATCCACTTTTTAATCAATGGGTAGAGGATTTCTGGGTAACGACCGAATATCTTCACAGAAAATTGGTCGCACACAGCCCAATTATCTATATAAGGAAGGAAAAGTTCCACGCGGGCGACTGTTGCCTCTATGGGCAGTTTTTCGGTGGCGAGAATGAAGGCGTGCAGCAAATTCTCTTCGAAAAAGCGATGGGGCAGCGACTCGAGAAACTCGTCGTAATTACCCTCGCGCACAATTTCGCGTGCAAGGGATTTTAACTGTGGGGTGCGCACGCCTATGAAATATTCCTGGGTGAAGCCGGGGATGAGCTTTGCCGAAAATTGTGCATATTTTTCGTCGCGCAGGCTGAAGAGTCTCTTGTGGATATCGGTGATTATCATGCTCGTTGATTCTTTTGGCAAAAATATATAAATTGAGCGAAAAAATAAATATCTGCAAAGGATTATCGAATTTCGTTTTTTTTCTCTATCTTCGCAAAGTTTGGATACTTTTTAGAATAAAGAAATAATATTTACATAAACTTATTTAATAACTTAATCAACAACAAAGAGATGAAGAAATTTTTTTCATTGGCAGTGATTGCATTCATGGCAGTGCTCACTGTGTCGGCTCAGAAGACAGCCACACTCTCTTCACCTTCGGGCGAGATTAAAGCCAACGTAAGCATCGAGGATCAGAAACTCTACTATTCTGTTGAGTTCAACGGCAAGGAGATTTTGTCTAAAATGCCCCTCTCGATGACTTTCAGCAAC
>JAFYPH010000051.1 GCA_017547585.1 Bacteroidaceae bacterium
ACCCACAGAGCCCACACGTCGCATCGTGCTCGAGGTTGGTTACGGCGACTTCAACGAGCAGTCAACCAACATCAAGAACGCTCTGAATACACTCGATACAGACAACAAATTCGGCGAGAGCATCATCTGCATCGCAACAGCAGACACAGAGGACGAGGCCGAGGCCTATCTCCCCGGACTCAGTGCAATTAACGGATTCATGTTCGACCGCCACGATACAATCACAGCCCGCGCTTCTCAGACAGCCGTTACAAACGCATACGAGAAACGTGTAAAGGTGGTTGCACCCGCACAGATTGACGTGGACGCAATGTACACTTCGGACAGCACAATGCACGTAAACGTTGCTACACAGTTCCCCTTCAGCAAAAGCAATGCCGACTACAGAATCGCGTTTGTATACACAGAGAACAACGTGAAAATCGACGGTGTTACATATAACAACATCGCAAGAGGCTCTTACCCCGGCAAAGAGGGATTCAAAGACTGTCTCCCCTCGGAGATTGAGTACGACGTACAGTACATCTATGAGAGTGAGATTCCCATCCCCTCATCAATAACAGACACAAACAACACCACACTTGTGGTAATGCTCATCGATGGCAAGAATGGTGAAATTGTAAATGCAAATACAGCCGACCTCAAGCAGGTAAACACATGGAAGGTGAACCAGAAGCCCGCATTCTATGGCGAAGGCAAGCTTCTCGGTGACTCATCGGCTGTAATCACATACGACTTCGACGAGGAGAAGAGCCGCATGGTATTCCCCGTAAGAGTAAGCAACCCCTGGTACGAGGGAATGCCCGTAGAGGTTGTTGCCGAGGCTGTTGAGCTCGCCGACAATGCTGCTATCCAGTTGGGCGAGACCGCAAATGCAACTTCACAGTCATACAAGCTTGCTGCAAATGCAGTGGACAGCACAATGATGCTCTACCTTAATATCAACGACAAGTTCCGCAGCTCGCAGTCGGCAGTTAAGCTCTCTCTTAACTACAATGGCAACAAAGTTGCAGAGCAGATTGTAAACTTCGACTTTATAAAGTCTGTTGATGGCGTTAACCCCTACACTGTACGCATAAAGGGTACACTCGGTAACATCATTCCCCAGGCTGTACGCGACACAATGACAACAATCACACTCGGTGGACGTCTCTGCGGCAATGACATTATCTATTTGCGCGACAGCCTCAACGTCAAAGTAATTGACATGAGCAAGGCAAGAATCGTTGAGGGCCCCGGTGCTTACAACAGCAACTACACAACAACAGACGATGCTATCGGCACACGTCTCTTCCAGAGCTTCGACGCATATAAAATCATCCTCCCCGAGACAGCTACACTCATCGACAACTACGCATTCAACCTCAACAAGAGACTTTCACGCGTGGTTATCGGCCCCAATGTAACAAGCATCGGCAACAGCGCGTTCAACGGATGCGTGGTTATGGAGAGAGTGACAATCCCCGCTAGCGTGACCGAGATTGGCCGTAACGCATTCAAAGGCTGTCCTCTTGTATGCGTAATCAGCGAGAGCGAGACACCCGCGACACTCAGCTCAAAGGTGTTCGACGGAGCCGACCTTGCAAACGCTACACTCGTTGTTCCCAGCGAGGCTGCAATAGCAGCTTACAAGGCCGCGAAGCAGTGGAAAGACTTCGGTAACATCATCACCTACGATAGCTACCTTACATCTATCGCACCCGTGACAGACGAGGCTGGCGTAAGCGTTAAGGATGGCAAGATTATCGTAGCAGGCGATGCTGAGGTTGCTATCTACACATTCGCAGGCAAGCTCGCAGCATCGGGCGCAGCAGGTGAATATGCACTCCCCGCCGGCAACTACATTGTAAAAGTTGGCAACAAGGCAGTGAAGGTAAGATTGTAATCAATCTCATACTCAAATAGAAAAAGTCTCGGAGCAATCGCTCCGAGACTTTTTTGCTATTATATATAAGGTAAAAGAGGTGCCGATAATCAGAAAGTGTCAAGATCGAACGCGATTGAATCGCCGCCGGAAATATCAAGCTGGAAAATAGGAAGAATCTTATCGCGAAAAACACCGTTGCTGAATATCAGAGTATCGCTGCGCACGGCACCCGTACGATTCGCCGAAAAGCTCAGCGCAACGTAGGCAATATGCGTCCTCAGACTCGCCCACTCGCCCGAAGCAAGCTCCACATTGTAGCTTGTGGGCTTTATAAGCACCACATTCGTGTCACCCGCCTCTTTAAAGAGGACAAGCTGTCTATGATTAAGATAGAAATTGTCTGTAGAGCCATAAAAAGGCGACTGGCTCTTTATTTTCACGGCACCCGTAAGAGTGTCCACCGCATCGACAAAGATGCGCGTAAACGTAACACCATCGGGCATTTTGCTGCCCATCACCAGCCCCTCGCCTTTCGCAAGCACGCGGCTGCGCTCCTTCCACTCCGTGAATGCAGGAACGGTGGTCACATACGATAGTCCGTCACACTTCTGCGGAGTGGAGAAAAAGACATTCTCGCCCTGCAGACAGCCGTCACCATCGAGCGCAATACCATTGCCCGTATCGTCGAGAAAGAGACTCGCGCCGCCGCGCGACAGCATCGAAACCTTTGAGCCATCGGGGTCGTCGGGAATTTCGGGAATTGTAGAATCTCCATCGTTGCTGCACGCAACAAACATCATCGCCGAAAATAAAAAGCAGCTAAAATACCTCATATTCATCATTTTTTAGAGAAAAGGGCCACGCTGAGAGGCGGAGCCACATAAGCAAACAATAAAAAAGATAGTTGTTGCGTCATAGGCGCAACAACTATCCTCATATAATAATCTATTAGAATACGCTAAACGCGAGAGTCAATCCCGCCATTACGATAGACACCATACTCATGAGCTTGATAAGAATGTTCAAGCTGGGGCCTGATGTATCCTTGCAGGGGTCACCTACAGTGTCGCCGACAACGGTAGCCTTGTGAACATCGCTACCCTTACCGCCGAAGTTACCCTCCTCGACAAATTTCTTGGCATTGTCCCATGCACCGCCTGCATTCGCAAGGAACACAGCAAGCATGAAACCTGCCGAGAGGCTACCGATGAGCAAGCCTACAACACCGGCAACGCCAAGCACCACGCCCACAACCACGGGAACGATGATAGCAAGCAGAGAGGGGAACACCATCTCTTGCTGAGCACCGCGAGTAGAAATCTCAACGCAACGAGAGTAGTCGGGCTCGGCCTTACCTTCGAGAATACCCTTAATCTCGGTAAACTGACGACGAACCTCGGTAACCATCTTCTGAGCCGCACGACCCACAGCATTCATAGTCAATCCGCAGAAGAGGAAAGCCATCATCGCACCGATGAATACACCGCAAAGAACAGTGGGGTTCATCAATGTAACGTTGAAGTACTGCATAAAGTCGAAGATATTTGCATCCATCAAAGCCTTGCCGTTAACAAGAACCTCGGGCATACTGCGCTCCATCGCAATGCGAATCTCCTCGATGTACGAAGCAAGCAGTGCAAGAGCAGTCAAGGCAGCTGAGCCGATTGCAAAGCCCTTACCTGTAGCAGCAGTAGTGTTTCCGAGAGAGTCGAGAGCATCTGTACGACGACGAACTTCGGGCTCGAGACCGCTCATTTCGGCGTTACCACCGGCATTGTCGGCGATGGGGCCGTAAGCGTCAGTCGCGAGAGTAATACCCAAGGTAGAGAGCATACCCACAGAAGCGATTGCAATACCATAAAGACCGATTGTAATATCCTCGGGATTCATTGAGAAGCCTGTAGCAAGCATATAAGAGAGAAGGATACCCACAACAACTGCAACTACGGGAATTGCAGTAGAGAGCATACCCAAGCCCATACCCGAAATAATCACGGTAGCAGGGCCTGTAATACCCGACTCCGAAACCTTCTGAGTGGGCTTATACGACTGAGAAGTGTAATACTCTGTAGCCTGACCGATGACAATACCTACAACAAGACCAACAACCACTGCGAGTGAAAGACCCACCCAATTCTCGATGCCAAGCGCATAGAGAATACCGAATGTAGCAGCCACGATGAGAACAGAAGAGAGGTTGGTACCGCGTGACAAGGCAGCAAGAAGTTTTTTAATTGTAGCATCCTCGCTTGTACGCACCGAGAAGATACCGATGATAGAGAGCAGAATACCCACAGCAGCGATGAGCATAGGAGCAAACACAGCCTTTGTCTGCATGTCCACGCCATCCTGAGCAAAAGCAGCAGCACCGAGGGCGGCAGTAGAAAGGATAGAGCCGCAATAGCTCTCGTAGAGGTCGGCACCCATACCTGCAACGTCACCTACGTTGTCGCCCACGTTGTCGGCGATAGTAGCGGGGTTGCGGGGGTCATCCTCGGGAATATTGTACTCTGTTTTTCCAACAAGGTCGGCACCAACGTCGGCAGCCTTAGTATAGATACCACCACCCACACGCGCAAAGAGAGCCTGAGTAGAAGCACCCATTCCAAAGGTAAGCATTGTAGTAGTAATGAAGCAGAGCTTGATAGAGGCATTATTGGCATCCTCGGGCACAAAAGCATCGAGGATAAGGTACCAGATAGAAATATCGAGCAAGCCCAAGCCTACAACCACAAGACCCATAACCGCACCACTGCGGAAAGCCATACGCAAGCCGCTGTTCATTGAGTTACGCGCAGCATTTGCTGTACGAGCCGAAGCATAAGTAGCAGTCTTCATTCCGAAGAAGCCCGACAATCCGCTGAAGAGACCTCCTGTGAGGAATGCGAAGGGCACCCACTCATTCTGAATCTTGAAAACATAGGCCATCACCGCAAACACGGCAGCAAGGCAAACAAACACTACAGAAACAACCTTATACTGCTGTTTCAAATAAGCCATTGCACCCTGACGCACAGCCTTTGCAATATAGGCCATACGCTCGGTACCCTCGCTCTCGGCCTTCATCTGCTTGTAGAAGTAGGCCGCAAAAGCCAACGCCAGCACAGAAGCAGCCGGAACGAACCAAAATAGAACATTGTAATCCATAAAGTTTTTTAAAATCTATAAATTGTTAATACTTAATTAATAAATTCGTTAATTTTCAAATAGTTACGACAAGAAAAACATCTACCGCAACCCCGATAATTAGCAAATTTATGAAAACGATTTTAAAAAACAAAACATTTTGTTAATAAAAGCGCACTTTCATTAACAAAATGAGACAAAGGGAATTACAAGCAGTGGTGGGCATCTATTCGCTCACCACCTTCATCATGCAATTCTTGCAATCGAACGAGAGTCTGAAACGGCGTCCATCGCCCGCAACAAGGAAGAAAGGCTCTTTGTAAGGATGCCTGTCGCCACTCTTGCTGCACCACCCCAAACTATACTTTATACAATGCTTGCAGTACATCACCGGCACCTCCACGGGAGCATTCAGTTCATAGGCGGGCATCACATCCTTCACCCCGCACGAAGCATAAAAATCACGCGCAAGAGAGTTTGCCACATTCGCCGTGTAGTCGAGCGACTTTTCGCCCCACACAAGGCCCTCCTCGGCCACCTTGCGCTGCTCGCGCTCGTAGCCCTCTCTGTGGGCATTGAGCAACAATTCGCAAGCTCTGCGGCGCATATCCGCGACGAGTGACGAAGGGATAAAATAATCCTCGTCGAACGCCACCTTCGCCTCGGAAATTTCAAAAGGAGTATTTCCCCATTTCGACAACTGCGCGAGCAGATTGGCTCTTTGCGGAGTGCGTGCAAAAGCCTTCTCATTCTCGGCCTCCACGGTAACCGAAACGCCACTCTCGTCGGTGGCAGTCAATGAAAAGCCTGTGTCGGTGACGTCGAAAAGAATATCGAGCAGCAGCCTGCGGGGCGTCGCCGAGCGTGTAACCTCATTCTCGAATGCCACGCTTAAATTGCGGTAAATTTGCGCGCCCTGATGAACGTCGGGCATTGTAAGCGGGAAAAGCCTGTCGCCCTCGACCCTGTTCACCCTGAAACCCTGCAACTTTCCACTACGGTCGACGAAGCAAGCACCGTCGCCATTGGCAAAGGAGCGGCCGTCAGACACAAGAATATAGTTGCGGAACACCTTTGTAACCGTTCCCATCTTTTCGCCAAGAGATTTTGGAGTGTCGAAAGAGGCAATATCCTCGCCCCTGCCTTCAAGAAAATAGTGTGTAAAGCCGCGGCTGAAGCTCTTTTCGGGAGCAGGAACAAACTGCGGACGCGTAACACCATACGAAGAGCGCACAAACTCCTTGCGACGAGAGAAAATCTCGTCGAGACGCTCACGATAATAGGCAGTCACATTCTTCACATAGGAATTCTCCTTTAATCGTCCCTCAATTTTAAACGAGACGACACCCGCGTCGAGCATACGCTCCAACGAATCGCTGCGATTCATATCTTTGAGCGACAAAAGATGCTTATTCTTCACCACCACACGCTCCTCGGAATCGACAAGATCGAAGGCCAGACGACAGAATTGCGCACAAGCGCCACGATTGGCGCTGCGTCCGAAACAGTGCTGCGAGGCGTAGCATCGGCCACTATAGCTCACGCACAAGGCACCATGCACAAAAGCCTCGAGACGAGCCGCGGGCACAGCCTTGTGAATATCCTCAATCTCGCGCAGCGAAAGTTCGCGCGCAAGAACCACCTGCTCGAATCCCGCACGATAGAGAAAATCGACCTTTTCGGGCGTACGATTATCCATCTGCGTGCTCGCGTGCAAGGCAATGGGAGGAATATTCATGCGCGTAATTCCCATATCCTGAACAATAAGAGCATCCACGCCCGCATCGTACAACTGAGCAATGAGCGCCTCAACCTCGGCAAGCTCGTCATTATAGAGAATAGTGTTCAGAGTCACATAAATTTTGACACCGAATATATGAGCATACTCCACCAATCGGGCAATATCCTCGACGGAATTTCCTGCAGCCTGACGCGCCCCGAAACGCGGAGCGCCAATATACACAGCATCTGCACCATGATTGATAGCATCGATGGCAGTCTCGTAATTGCGAGCCGGAGCAAGCAATTCTATTTTGGTGGGAGTATTACGCATAATAAATATTTTTTGCGAAGGTACGAAAATATACTCACACACGCAACCAAAAGAAATAAGCAACAGCCTAAATTTCCACTACTAAAAATCGCATTTTATTATCATTTACCAACAAAATCCCATATATTTGTAAGTAGTAAACACAAAAACAATGACAATATGAAAAAGAACATTTTCATTGCAATGGTTTTAGCATTAAGCACCCAAAGCATAGACGCACAAATAATAGACATCAAAGAGAGTAAAGAATATTCACCATACATATTCGGCCACAACCTAGAGCACACACGTGCGGCCATTAATCAGGGTCTCAGCGCCCAGATGCTGCAAAACCGCAAATTCGCAGGAAAACCCTCGCGCAACGAAGGCGTAGCATCAAAATGGTTCGGCATCGGCGAAAAAGTATTTTTCTCTATGGAGGCATACAACGCCTACACGCGCCACATAAGCCTGCCCAAGATGCGCCGCTCCAACGAAAGACACTCGCAGACGATACAGAATCTGAAAGCAGGACAGACAGCCGGTATCGGACAAAAAGAGCTTGCTATACAAAATAAAAAAGAGTACACACTGCGCACAGTCACAAAAGTATCGGCACCCGTTACTCTCAACGTAGAGCTCATCAACAGCGACGGCAACAAAGTGTACGCCCGCCACACACTACAGCTCACCCCCTCGGGAAAAGAATGGAGCATAAACGAATTCACGCTGACACCCACAGGCGACGACAACAACGCCACACTGCGCTACACATTTACCGAACAGACAACCATAATGTTCGGAGCACTGTCGATGATGCCAACCGATAATTTCCACGGCATGCGTCCCGACGTCGTTGCCAACCTAAAAGCAATAGGTCCCAGGCTTCTGCGCTGGCCGGGTGGAAATTTCGCAGGCGAATACCGCTGGAAAGACGGACTTCTGCCCGTTGACGAGCGCGCACCCCTGCAAGCAGCAACAGAAATAGAGACACAGCCCTACTCCGACGGATACGACTACCACGAAATAAACACCGACGACTTTATAGCCCTGTGCCGCGAGGTAGGCGCAGAGCCTATGATGACAATCAACCTCGCTTGGAGCACTCCCGAGGAGAGCGCCGAGTGGATAGAATATTGCAACGGCTCCGAAGATACAGAATATGGAAAGAAACGTGTCGAGCGCGGCCACAAAGAGCCCTACAATGTCCGTTTCTGGTCATTGGGCAACGAAATGGGCTACTCTCACATGGAAGGCCCCAAAGGCCCCGAAGGCTACGCATCCATGGCCGGAGCACACGCCGACTCAATGCTGAAAGTCACCCCAGAATTGAAACTATTCTCGTCGGGCCCCTACCCCAACGACAATTGGGCAAAAAAATCGGCAGCCGCCCTCGCCGACAAAGTACAATACATTTCGCTGCACACCTACCAGCTATACGGCGACTACAATTCAACAGGAATACGTTACACAACCCCCGAAGAGACAAAAGCCTCATACGAGAAAGTAGTATCATCATACAAAAGATGCATAAACGCAGCAAAGAATATGCGCAATTGCCTCGACGCAACCGGCAAAGAATTATATATTTCGTATGACGAATGGAATCAATGGTACGCATGGTACCGTCCCTCGTGCGTTGCCGAAGGAATCTATGCGGCAAATATGATGCACTTTATCCTTAACGAAAGTAACAATCTGGGCATGCCCGTAGTATGTTACTTTCAGCCTGTGGGCGAAGGAGCCATCATCATAGAGCCCACAAGCAGCCGCCTCACAGCCAACGGACAGATGTTCTCTATAATGAAAGAGCATCAGGATGGCAAAATATGCAAAATAACCGAGAACGACGACTACTCTACAGCAGCCACAATAAAAGACGACACACTGACTATCACACTGATAAACTCGGAATACGACAAAGAGCGCGAGTTCAGTTTCAACCTCAAGGGCAAGGTAACAGATGCCAAACTATACTCATCGGACGACGTAACACCGCACAGCTACTTCACAGAATCGCCGCTTGACGTTACCGACACACGAAAAGAGATAAAAACCGTGCTTCCGGCCCACAGTGCGGCAATAATACGTATGAAGATAAAATAAGAACAACTAAAAAAAACATAGAGTATGCGTAGGCTGGATAGCTGATGCAAACACCGAGGACAATGGCGTTGAAAATGATAAGACTCTTAGGAATCATGGTTATATGAAAGCGCCCGACTCATATTACTGCCAGCATATCCCGGGAAAACCTGCCCGCGACTACGATGGCGGATGTCGCACCATTATTACCCAGAAACATTTCACAGGAGGCAAACATAAGCTACGCATGAAAAAGGTAGATATTCCCCTGAACAGGCAATTCAACCACGACTATATTGAAATTGTACCAAAGAGTGTAATTACAGGCATTGTCCCCGAGGACAGACACTAATCATCGACTTTACAGTGAGTGCAGGATATTATTCTTCACTCACTGTAAAATTTTAGGCAAATGCTATATTTTCTCTGCAACAAAGTGCATTCGTAACTTTATTTTAGGTAAACTCAATATTTTCTGCACTCGCTGTGAAAAATATTGAAGTAAACTTCATATTTCTCGCTCGTTTGTAGCTATATTTGCAAATTAAATGTTGCAAATAGAAAATGATATATAAATACGACAATAAAGATGTATTTGTGGAGGTTACAGGCGACGGAGAGCCTGTGCTTCTGCTGCACGGCTGGGGCTGCACGCACGAAATTTTCAAGGCCCTCGCCCAAATACTCTCGCAGCAATACAAAGTCTATTCTTTTGACTTTCCCGGCTTCGGAGCATCGCACGAGCCCGACGAAGTGTGGGGCGTCGAGGAGTACACCCGCCTGATAGAAAAATTCATTGCCGACAACGGAATAAAAAGTCCCTCGCTTGTGGGACACTCTTTCGGCGGCCGAGTGTCGCTGCTCTACTCCTCGCGCAACGAGACTGCGCGCGTTGTTCTTGTGGACGCAGCAGGAATAAAGCCCAAACGTTCGTGGAAATACTACTACAAAGTATACACATACAAATGTGCAAAATGGCTGTGCAACACATTTTTGCCAAAAGCCAAGGCCGAGGAGACACTCAACAGATTCCGCAAAAGCTCGGGCTCGTCGGACTACAATAATGCCAGTCCCATGATGCGCCGCATACTCTCGAAGGTGGTAAACGAGGACCTCAAGCATGTAATGCCGTCGATAAAGGCTCCGGTGTTGCTCTTTTGGGGCGACCGCGACACAGCCACCCCCCTCGCCGACGCAAAATATATGGAAAAGCACATAAAGGACGCGGGCCTGGTGGTTGCACACGGCACGGGACACTTCTCGTTCCTCGAAAACCCGGGACTCTTCGCCTCGGTAATGAAAAGTTTCTTCAAGATTAAATAAAAAGACAAAATGGATATCTTCTCAATAATATTCACTCTTTTTGTCGTCGCATGCTGTATAGTTACAATGCGCTACGACATTCAGATGTTCCAGTTAAGTTCCTACCGTTACAGCCGTTACTTCCGCTGGTGGTGGCCCGCCAACATACTCACCCACCGCAAATGGTGGCCGCTGGCAATAATCGCGTGCCTGCTGAACAAATGGCTCGCCATTGCAGCGGCAATAATAGCAGCAACAAGCATCTATAAAGAGCTCACAGAAAAGTACAAGACCCCCATTGTCTTTACAATGAGAGTGAAAAGAATGTATGCAACGGCACTCACGCTCGTAGCGATTATCGTAGCAACAACAGCAGCTGTAAACGCAGCGTACGTTCCCCTCGCAACAGCCGTCACACTGCTGTTGTCAAACTTCGTAGTGCTTACGGCAAACATCATAAACACCCCCATTGAGAAGGCTATCACCCGCCACTACTACAACGACGCGAAAAGAATAATCGCCTCGCACAAAAACCTGACGATAATAGGAATCACAGGCAGTTTCGGAAAGACAAGCACCAAGAACTATCTTGCACGCGTACTCTCCGAGAAATACAACGTGCTTGTAACCCCCGGAAACTTCAACACCCTGCTGGGCGTCGTACGCACCATACGCGAGCAGTTGCGTCCCTACCATCAGGTATTCATCGTGGAGATGGGAGCCAAGCAGCCCGGCGACATCAAGGAAATATGCGACCTTGTACACCCGCAGATAGGTATTCTCACAGCCGTTGGCGAAATGCATCTGGAGACATTCAAGAGCTTCGAGAATATCCAAAAGACAAAATTCGAGCTTATCGACTCATTGCCTGCCGACGGCCTTGCAGTGCTCAACTACGACTCTCAGGGCATCAGCAGCTACAAAGAGCAAAAATCAGTCTGCGAGACACTCACATACGGAGTGGACAACGACGCAGCAAAGATGAACGCACAGAATATCATCTACGGCGGGGGCGGAGTATCATTCACGCTCGACGGCGAGGAGTACGAGAGTAAGCTGCTGGGACGCGGTAACCTACTCAACATTCTGGCAGCCATCGCCGTTGCCGGTCGTCTGCAGGTGCCCGTGAGCAAGCAGAAGGCGGCAATCTCGCGTCTGCAGCCTGTGGAGCACCGTCTATCTATGCGCCGCGCCAACGGAATCACCGTGCTCGACGACGCATACAATTCCAACCCCGCAGGAGCAGCCATGGCAATAGAGGTGCTGAAAAACTTCAGCGTGGGCGAAGGAAACAAACGCATAATAATAACCCCGGGATTCGTGGAGATGGGACAGAAGCAGTTCGAAGCGAACAAGACTCTCGGCACACGCATAGCACAAGGTTGCGATTATGCAATCATCGTAAACGAGACCAACCGCGAAGCGATAAAGAGCGGCCTCGAAGAAGAGAAATTCGACAACGGAAAAACATATTTTGCAGCCAATCTCAACGATGCACACGCCCACCTTGCAACAATTCTGAAGGTAGGCGACGTAGTACTCTACGAGAATGACCTGCCCGACAATTTCAAATAAAAAAACAGATAAAAAATAAGATACAATGAAGACAAACGTAGGCGTAGTATTCGGAGGACGCTCCGTAGAAAACGAAATATCAGTGGTTACCGCGAATCAGATGATTCACGCGATGGACAGCGAAAAATATAACATCATTCCCATCTACATTACCAAAGAGGGAAAATGGTACAGCGGCGACGCTCTTTTCAATGTAGAGAACTACCGCGACACAAAGAAACTGCTCGCGCAGTGCGAAGAGGTGTACATCCGCCCCAATTACGGCGACACCAACCTCTACCGCTGCAACAAGAGCATCTTCAAGAAAGATGTTGTTGCGAAGCTCGACGTAGTAGTCCCCACCCTTCACGGCACAAACTGCGAGGACGGCACATTCCAGGGAGTGATGGAGTTTGCAGGAATCCCCTACGCAGGCTGTAACACTCTTGCATCGGCCAACGGAATGGACAAGATTACCATGAAGATGATACTGAAAGAGTGTGGTGTTCCCGTAATCGACTACTGCTGGTTCTCGGACAAAGAGTGGTTCGACCGTCAGGCTACAGTTGTCGAAAAAATCGAGGGCAAGCTCGGCTACCCTGTAATTGTAAAGCCCGCCAACCTCGGCTCGAGCGTGGGTATCAAGGCTGCACACAACAAAGAGGAGCTCATCGACGCCATTGAGAATGCAATACAGTTCACCAACCGCATCATCATCGAGAAATACGTTCAGAAGCTGAAAGAGGTAAACTGCGCCGTGCTTGGCAACTACTACGACTGCCAGCCCTCTGTGTGTGAAGTTCCCGTACGCAGCGGCGAAATTCTCTCTTATCAGGACAAATATATGAACGGTGGCGGCAAGCAGTCACAGGGAATGCAATCAACAGTGCGCGAGATTCCCGCCAACCTGCCCGAAGAGACAACAAAATTCATTCAGAATGCAGCATGCGAGACATTCCGCGCCCTCTCGTGCGACGGCGTTTCGCGCATCGACTTTATCATCGACGAGGCAACGGGCGAAATCTTTGTGAACGAGATTAACACCATCCCCGGCTCACTCTCATTCTACCTTTGGGAGTACAGCGGAATGAACTTCAGCGACCTTGTCGACCGCCTCATCGAGATTGCCATCCGTCGTCAGCAGGATGCCAACCAGAAGGTTGTAAACTACGGCGACAACATCTTCTCGGGCAAAGGCGCGCAAGGAGCAAAGATGGGCGCAAAGGCCGGCGGCAAATTCGGCAGCAAGATGGGAAAATAAAAAATGCAGAAGGAGATAGACATATTCTCGCCCGACTGCAATACAGAAATGGAGATTCCCCTCTCCGCAAGCAGTGTGACGGCAGGCTTTCCATCGCCTGCCGAACACTACTTTTCTCTGAAGCTCGACCTTAACAAAGAGCTTATAAAAAACCCCGCATCGACCTTCTACGCACGAGTAAAGGGTGTCTCAATGATAGACGAAGGCATCGACGACGGCGACCTCATAGTCATCGACAAGAGCATAGAGCCGCACAACGGCTGTCTCGCCGTCTGCTACATAGACGGGGAATTCACACTGAAAAGATTCGAGAAACACAAAGACCACGCCCTGCTCGTTCCCGCAAACAAAGAATACACCCCCATAAAAGTGACCGAAGAGAATGATTTTCTCATCTGGGGCATCGTAACCTACATTATTAAAAGAGTGTAAATGTACGGGCTGTGCGACTGCAACAACTTTTTTGTATCGTGTGAGCGTGTGTTCAACCCCTCGCTCAACGGACGTCCCGTAGTTGTGCTCAGCAACAACGACGGCTGCGTAGTCTCGCGCAGCAACGAAGCAAAGGCCATAGGCATCAAGATGGGGCAACCTCTGTACCAGATACACGACCTTGTGAAACGTCACGACGTTGCTGTACACTCGAGCAACTACCGTCTCTACGGAGACATGTCCCAAAGAGTGATGGAGACACTCAAAAGCTACATTCCCCACATAGAAATATACTCCATAGACGAGGCCTTTCTCGACCTCGAAGGACACCCCATAGAAAAGCTTCAGGAGTTTGCCCGCGAGCTCTCGCGCATCATCAAGCGCAACACAGGAATCCCTGTGAGCATAGGCGTCTCGCACACAAAGACACTCGCCAAGATTGCGAGCAAGCTGTGCAAAAGCTACCCTAAGCTGCAAGGCGCATGCCTGATGCACCGCGAAGAGGACATAAAGAAAGTACTCTCGCGCTACCCCGTCGAAGATATTTGGGGCATTGGACGCCGCCACAGCAAGCATCTGCATACGTTGGGAGTGACCACCGCCGCACAGCTATGCTCAAAATCGGAAATATGGATACGCAACATACTGAGCATCACCGGAGTACGCACGTGGCGCGAGCTTCACGGCACCCCCAGCATAGAATTCACCGACAAGATTGCCGACAGACAGACAATAACCGTGTCGCGCTCGTTTGCCAAAGAGCTCTACGACTTTGAAGAGCTTCACGAGACAATATCCACCTTTGCCACCCTTGCGAGCGAAAAACTGCGCCGTCAGCGCTCCGTAGCGGGCGAATTACAGGCATTCATACTCACCAATCGCCACCGCGAAGACCAGCCGCAGCACCGCGAAGGGAAACTGTTCAGGTTCCCCACCCCCACAAACAGCACACTGGAGATTGTAAAGGCAGCCACAGAACTGCTGAAAGAGCTCTACCGCCGAGGCTACGGATATAAAAAAAGCGGCGTCACGCTGAGCAATATAATGCCCGACAACGCCGTTCAAAGTTCAATATTCGATACTGTGGACCGCCCCAAACACAAACTGCTGATGCAGACGATAGACAATATAAACGCCACATTGGGCCGCGAGAGCATCAGAATAGTGTCGCAGGGCAGCATTACCCATCACACTAACCACAAGCACCTCTCGCCGCAATATACGACCGATTGGGACGATATTATTGTAGTGAAAGTGTAGCCGTCAATCGCCAAACTGCAACGAAAGCTGAGGATCCTCGCCCGTGAGATTGAAAGTCATACGATGATGCGGCGTTGCTCCATGCTCGCGTATGGCCGCACGATGCTTGGGCGTAGGATAACCTTTATTCTTCTGCCAATCATACTGCGGATAGTCGCGGCTGATGCCCAGCATATAATCGTCGCGGTAGGTCTTTGCAAGAATCGACGCTGCGGCAATGCTCATAAACTTCGCATCGCCCTTCACAACCGTCGTATAAGGAATCTTATAAGGCGTGAATCTGTTGCCGTCGATGAGCAGATGTTCAGGCACAATCTTCAGCTGCTCCACCGCACGCTGCATGGCAAGGAAAGAGGCCTTCAGAATGTTAATCTCGTCAATTTCGGCAGCAGTAACCACCCCCACAGCCCACGCAAGAGCCTCGCGCTCGATAACCTCGCGCAGCGCGTAACGCTGCGCCTCGGTCAGTTTCTTCGAGTCGTTAAGCAGTTCATTGCTGAAGTCTTTGGGCAGAATGACAGCCGCAGCATAGACAGGGCCTGCGAGACAGCCGCGTCCCGCCTCGTCGCATCCGGCCTCAATCTTGTCGGGGTGAAGAAATTGTTGCAACATACGCCTTTAAGAGCCTTAACCGAACATTTTCGCTACACGGTTGATGCCTGCAATGAGCGCATCCACCTCTTCGCGAGTATTATATATTGCAAACGAAGCACGCACCGTTCCGGGAATTCCAAAATGGTCGATGAGCGGCTGCGCACAATGGTGACCGGTGCGGATGGCAATTCCCAGCCTGTCGAGCAGAGTACCAAGGTCGGCCGGGTGGATGTCACCCACAAGGAAAGATATTGCAGCACCATCGGGCTCACCGAAGATGCGCATTCCGGGAATCTGCTTCAACTGCTCAAGCGCGTAACGTGTAAGCTGCTGCTCGTGAGCGGCAATAACGTCAATGCCGATGCTGCTTACAAAGTCGAGAGCCTTTGCAAGAGCGATAGCTCCCACGTAGTCGGGAGTACCCGCCTCGAACTTATAGGGAAGCTCGTTGAAGGTAGTCTTTTCGAAACGCACCGTCTGAATCATCTCTCCACCACCCTGATAGGGCTTCATGCGGTTGAGAATCTCCTCTTTTCCATAGAGAACACCGATGCCTGTGGGGCCGTAAATCTTGTGTCCGCTGAACACGAAAAAGTCTGCGTCAAGCTCTTGCACGTCTACCTTCTTGTGAGGAACACTCTGTGCGCCGTCTATAAGCACGGGAACATTATGTTCGTGGGCAATATCTATAAACTCCTTCACGGGATTCGTAACGCCCATCACATTGGATGTGTGAGTGATGCTCACGAAGCGTGTCTTTTCGTTGAAGAGTGCACGATAGGCCTCTTTGTCGAGCTTTGCATCGGCCGTGAGAGGAATCACGCGCAATTTTATTCCCATACGCTCCACAAGCAGCTGCCAGGGAACAATGTTACTATGGTGCTCCATTGCAGACACGATAACCTCGTCGCCTGCGCTCAGGAAACTATCGCCGAAAGAGGCTGCCACAAGGTTGATGCTCTCGGTGGTGCCGCGAGTGAAAATAATCTCGTGACGATGGCGCGCATTTATAAAGGCACGCACCGTCTCGCGGGCATCCTCGTACTGCTCGGTAGCCTTCTGCGACAGAAAATGGACGCCACGATGAACATTGGCATTCACATTCGTGTAGGCCTCGGTTATTGCCTCAATCACGCTCAGCGGCTTTTGCGTCGTGGCAGCATTGTCAAGGTAGATAAGCTTCTTGCCATAGACCTCGCGCTGCAGAATGGGAAACTGCTCTCTTATATTGTTGGGATCAAACATAATTCATCATTTACACAGAGAGCAGCCCTTGCAACGGTTAAGCTCTCCACGGAATCTTTTTTCTACCAGAATATGCAATCTCTCGCGCAGAGCATCGAGCTTAATTGCATCGATAACCTCACCCGCAAAGGCAAACATCAGCAGATGCTTGGCCTCGTCGGCGGGAATTCCACGCTGCTGCATATAGAAAAGTGCATTCTCGTCAAGCTGTCCCACGGTAGAGCCGTGGCCACACTTCACGTCATCAGCATAAATCTCAAGCTGCGGCTGAGCGTACATGCGCGCACACTTTGTGAGGCACAGGTTGCGGTTCGTCTGACGCGAGTTTGTCTGCTGCGCATCCTTGCGAATGAGCATCTTGCCCGAAAAGACACCTTTCGACTCTTCGTCGAGTATATATTTATAAAGTTCGTTACTGTTACAACGTCCCACCACATGGTCCACGAGAGTATTATTCTCTACATGCTGTTTCTTGTCTGTAATTGCAAGGCCATACATATTAACCTCGGCACCCTCGCCCTCGAGCGACACACGCGCGCTGTTGCGTGTGAGTCCGTTTGTGAGGGTGATTGTAGTGTGGTTGAAACTGCTGCCCGCCTCTTGCTTCACAAAAAGCTGCGAGAGTCTCACATTCTCGCCGTGAGTCTCTTCGAGCTCGCAAAGGTCGAAGCGTGCGTTGCGGCCCACAAAGACCTCTACCACCTGCACCGACAGCGATTTTATCTTCTCAACCGCATGGTCGCACAAAAGCATCGATGCCTGGGCGCCCTCTTCGAGCACAATAAGCAGACGGCGATTGGTGAGCAGGTCCACGTTCGAACGAAGCACATTCATCAGCTGCACAGTTCTTTCCACGCAGCTGTTCTTCGAAACATACAGCACAAGGCCATCCTGCGCAAAGGTTGTATTGAACATTGCAACGCCGTCGCCACCCTTTGCAAGCACATTATAATAAGGCTCGAGAAGGGCAGGATTCTTTGTTGCAATCTCGTTGAGACTGCCAAGAATGACACCTTCGGGCAACGCCTCGGCACCATCCTTCGAGAAATATGTGTCGTTTACAATATACTCCTGATGCGTATGCAGATTGGGCACGTCGCACGAGAAAATCTCGCGAGGATTGATGGGCACGTCCAGACGGCCGAGATTCATTCCGTAATTCTCGGCAAAGATGGGACGCACGTCAGTGTATCTGTACAGCTCTTCCTTGCCCGAGGGGAATCCCATGGCCTTGAAGGCCGTATAAGCCTTTGCACGCTCTCTGTTAAGCAGTTCGGCGCAAGGCTCCTCTATAAGAGCCCTGTTGCTGTCGAAAAGCTCAATATATTCCTGTTCGTTGCTCATTACTGATTCTCGTTTTTAATCCAGTCATAGCCTCTCTCCTCGAGCTCGAGTGCAAGCTCGGGGCCGGCAGTTTTCACAATTCTACCATTATAAAGCACGTGTACAATGTCGGGCTTTATGTAGTCCAAAAGACGCTGATAGTGTGTAATCACGAGAGTAGAAGTGTCGGGGCGTTTCAGTTTGTTCACGCCCTCGGCTACAATGCGCAGTGCATCAATGTCAAGGCCCGAGTCAGTCTCGTCGAGAATGCTCAAAGAGGGCTCGAGCATCGCCATCTGAAAAATTTCGTTGCGCTTCTTCTCGCCACCGCTGAAGCCCTCGTTCACCGAACGATTGGCAAGCTTGCTGTCGAGATTCACAAGCGCACGCTTCTCGCGCATGAGTTTAAGGAAGTCGCCCGCACTCATAGCAGGCTCGCCCTTATATTTGAGTTTGGCATTTATCGCCGCACGCATGAAGTTGGTCATGCTCACTCCGGCAATCTCCACCGGATACTGGAAAGAGAGGAACACACCCTCGTGGCTTCTATCCTCGGGCGACAATTCCAACAGATTCTTACCCTTGTAAATAACCTCGCCATCGGTAACAGTGTAGGCAGGATGTCCCACAAGAACATTGCTCAATGTACTTTTACCGGAACCGTTGGGGCCCATGATAGCATGCACCTCACCGGGCTTTACGGTAAGATTGATACCCTTCAATATCTCTTTTCCCTCTATAGTGGCGTGAAGATTCTTTATTTCTAAAAGATTTTCCATTTTTTCAATCATATAATTATTATCCTACCGAGCCTTCGAGCGACACGCTCAACAGTTTCTGTGCCTCAATGGCAAACTCCATAGGCAGTTTGTTAAGCACCTCTTTAGCGTAACCGTTGACAATGAGGCCGATAGCCTCTTCGGTGTCTATTCCTCGCTGGTTGCAGTAGAAAAGCTGTTCCTCGGAAATTTTGGATGTTGTTGCCTCGTGCTCTATGATGGCACTATCATTGTGGATGTCCATATACGGGAAAGTGTGCGCACCGCAACGACTGCCCAACAGCAACGAGTCACACTGACTATAGTTGCGCGCATTGTCGGCATTCTTGGCCACACGCACAAGACCACGATAGGAATTCTGGCTCTGTCCGGCCGAGATTCCCTTGCTGATGATGGTGCTGCGGCAATTCTTTCCCAGATGAATCATCTTTGTACCCGTGTCGGCCTGCTGGAAATTGTTCGTCAGCGCAACAGAGTAGAACTCTCCCTGCGAATTGTCGCCACGCAGCACACAGCTGGGGTACTTCCAAGTGATTGCCGAGCCTGTCTCTACCTGTGTCCACGACAGTTTGCTGTTCGTGCCGCGGCACTCTCCACGCTTCGTCACAAAGTTATAGATTCCTCCACGGCCCTGCGCGTCACCGGGGTACCAGTTCTGCACAGTGCTGTATTTAACCTCGGCATTGTTGCACACAACAATCTCGACGATAGCCGCATGAAGCTGGTTTTCGTCGCGCATGGGAGCCGTACATCCCTCAAGATAAGAGACATAGCTATCGTCGTCGGCAACAATAAGCGTGCGTTCAAACTGTCCCGTCTGTGCCGCATTTATGCGGAAATAGGTAGACAATTCCATGGGGCAACGCACACCCTTGGGAATATAGACAAACGAGCCGTCGCTGAAGACCGCAGAGTTCAGCGCAGCAAAAAAATTGTCACGATAGTTTACAACCGAGCCAAGATACTGTTGCACAAGGTCGGGAAACTCCTGCACCGCCTCGCTCATTGAGCAGAAAATGATACCCTTCTCGCGTAATTCCTCTTTAAAAGTAGTCTTTACAGAGACAGAGTCCATCACAGCATCCACCGCAGTGTTGCTCAGCGCGAGACGCTCCTCGAGAGGAATACCCAGCTTGTCGAAGGTCTTCATAAGCTCGGGGTCAATCTCTTTATTTTCGTTGCTCTTCTTCTTTTTCAGCGGGTCGGCGTAGTACGAAATTGCCTGATAGTCTATGGGCGGAATATTCAGATGGGCCCAATTGGGCATTTCCAGCGTCAGCCAATATCTATACGCCTTCAGACGGAACTCGAGCAGCCATTCGGGCTCGTTCTTCTTCGAGGAGATGAGCCTGATGACATCTTCGTTGAGTCCCTTATCTATAATTTCAGTATTAATATTACTGATAAAGCCATATTTATAGGCCTTATCGGCAATCTTCTTGAATATATTGTTACTTTTTTTCATGTATCTCTTTTTTCATCTCTTCGATAAAAGCAACCGAGAGTTTGCGCATCGGCTTATATAACATCGAATTTTCCTGCGATGTTTGTCCGAAAAGCGCATTTGTGTTATCTATCTTACTTATGGCCGACACTGCACCTACAAACAACAGCACAGTAATTGCACTGCTGAGCAATCCACCCAGCAGACGGTCGGCAAAGCCCAACAGTATCAGTCTGAAGAACCATCGTATGATGGCACCGACAAGCTGGAACAGACTCACGATGATGGCAAAGATAAGAATGCCTCCAAGAAGATTGCAGACAAACTCACTCCACCCCGTCCATTCTACAAGTTTGCAGCCGAGCGACGGATAAAATAAGATAGCTTGGAGCAGGCCTATAATAATACCTGCTCCAAGTGTCAATTGTTTGATAATACCTTTGTAGCAACCGATGGCAAAGCCTATGCACACAACCACTGCAAAGATTATATCCAAAGTATTCATCTTTCAGAAACTGTTTATAAAAGTTTTTAAAAAATCAGTAAACAGTCTCTTACAACTTCTGTTTAACCTCAATCTCGGTGAAGGTCTCGATAATATCACCAACTTTAATATCATCGTTACCGTTAAGGCTGATACCGCACTCGTAGTTCACGTTCACCTCCTTAACATCCTCCTTGAAGCGTTTGAGCGCTGCAAGACCACCGGTGAAGATTACAATACCGTCGCGGATGAGACGCGCACGGTCGGTGCGCTTAACCTTACCCTCACGCACGAGACAGCCGGCAACCGTACCCACCTTGCTGATGTGGAAGGTCTCGCGTACCTCGATGGTAGCGGTAATCTCCTCTTTGAGCACGGGGGCAAGCATACCCTCCATCGCAGCCTTCACCTCCTCGATAGCATCGTAGATGATTGAGTAGAGACGAATATCGACACCATCCTGCTCGGCGAGCTTGCGTGCAGTCACCGAAGGACGCACCTGGAAGCCCACGATGATGGCATCCGAAGCAGCTGCAAGGCTCACGTCAGACTCTGAAATCTGACCCACAGCCTTATGGATAACATTAATCTGGATAGTCTCTGTAGAGAGCTTAATCAACGAGTCGCTGAGAGCCTCGATAGAGCCGTCCACGTCACCCTTAACAATGATATTGAGTGTCTGGAAGTTACCAAGAGCAATACGACGACCAACCTCGTCGAGAGTAAGCATCTTCTGTGTACGCAGACCCTGCTCGCGCTGCAACTGCTCGCGCTTGCCTGTAATCTCGCGTGCCTCGCGCTCGCTGTCGACAATGTTGAATGTGTCACCCGCTGCGGGAGCACCGTTCAAGCCCAGGATAAGCGCAGGCTCGGCGGGACGCACCTGCTTGATGCGCTGGTTACGCTCGTTGAAGATAGCCTTCACCTTACCCCACTGAGTACCGGCAACAACAATGTCACCCACGTTCAGTGTACCATTCTGCACAAGCACGGTAGCCACGTATCCGCGACCTTTGTCGAGGGTAGACTCGATTACGGAGCCCACAGCCTTACGGTCGGGGTTAGCCTTGAGTTCGAGCATTTCTGCCTCGAGAAGCACCTTCTCCATAAGTTCAGAAACACCGAGACCCTTCTTGGCCGAAATATCCTGTGACTGGTATTTTCCACCCCAGTCCTCGACGAGCAAGTTCATGTTAGCAAGCTCCTCTTTGATGCGGTTGGGGTCGGCGCTGGGCTTATCTACCTTGTTGATAGCAAACACGATGGGAACACCCGCTGCCATTGCGTGGTTGATAGCCTCTTTTGTCTGGGGCATCACATTGTCGTCGGCAGCAATGATGATGATGGCAATATCGGTAATCTTCGCACCACGTGCACGCATAGCTGTAAACGCTTCGTGACCGGGAGTATCGAGGAAGGTGATACGCTTGCCATTCTCCATCTTCACATTGTAAGCACCAATGTGCTGAGTGATACCTCCGGCCTCACCGGCAATCACATTAGACTTTCTAATGTAGTCGAGCAACGAAGTCTTACCGTGGTCAACGTGACCCATCACAGTGATAATGGGCGCACGGGGAAGAAGGTTAGCCTCGTCATCTGTATCCTCGGAAATAGCATGAGCAACCTCGGCGCTTACATACTCGGTAGTGTAACCGAACTCCTCGGCAACGATGTTGATTGTCTCGGCGTCGAGACGCTGGTTGATAGATACCATGATGCCGATGCTCATACAGGTAGCGATAACCTGTGTAACAGAGATATTCATCATGCTCGCAAGCTCGTTGGCGGTAACAAACTCTGTTAGTTTGAGTACCTTGCTCTGCTCCATTTCGCTATTCTCAAGCTGCTGCTGACGCTCGGCTGCAAGCTCGCGTTTCTCTTTGCGGTACTTTGCGGCCTTGCCCTTTCCGCGGTTGGTCAGACGCTCGAGTGTCTCCTTTATCTGTTTAGAAACATCCTCGTCGTTAACCTCGCTCTTGTCGTAGCGTTTATGCTGACGGTCGCGGTCTTTGCGACTGCCCTTAGAAGCATTGTCCTTGTTGGCAGCATTATTGTTGTTCTTGCCACCACCCTGCCAGCCGTTATTCTGGGGCTCGTTAGACTGCAGAGCGTTTCCACCACCCTGAACAGAGTCGATGTTTACACGCTGATTACCGATACGCGCACGCTTCTTTTTCTTCTCGGCAGAATTCTCGCCGCCATGATTACCTTTGGCGCTCTCTTTAGCCTGCTTACGCTGCTCTTCGCGAAGCTTGTCTTTCTCTTCGCGCTCCTTTCTCTTCTCCTCTTTGCTCTTCTTCTTGGGGCGTGTAGACTGGTTGATTGCCGAAAGGTCAATCTGGCCCACGATGTTAAGCTTGGGCTTAATCTCGTTCACCTGTGTCAATGAGGGTGCGGGAGCCTCCTCTTTTGCTGCAACCTCAACAGCGGGTGCAGCCTCGACAACAGGAGCAACCTCAACGGGCTTCTCCGCTACGGGAGCAGCCACTTTCTCGGGCTGCGCGGGCTTCGCCTCGCTTGCCACAGGCTGTTTCTCCTTTGCAGGCTGGGGGGCTTTCTTCTTGGCAACAGCCGACACCGAACGCTTATTCAATGCGTCAAGGTCGATGCGGTTGATTACCTTTATCTTAAACTCGCCATTAGAGCCTTCGGCTGCAGGCGCCTCCTTCTTCTCGGGCTGAGCGGGCTCGACCTCCTGCGCAGCAGGAGCCTCCTCGGCCTTGGGCTGAGCCTCTTTGGCAACCTCGATAGAAACGCTCTTAGGCTTCTCTTTATTCTGTCTCTCCTGAGTGAATTTGTCCGACTGAATGCGAAGATTCTTATCGGTACTGAACTCCTTAATGAGCAGATTGTAGCCCTCTTCGGGAACAACCGCATTAGGATTCTCTTCAATCTCGAAGTTATTCTTTTGCAGGAACTCCACTATCGTAGAAAGTCCTACATTTAATTCTTTCTGTACTTTATTTAATCTAATCTTCATTCGGCGGTAATGTTTTTAAAAATTCCTTACTCTTCGCTTTCATCCTCACTATTCTCATTATCATCCTCAAACTCAGCCTTCAACACACTGATTACGTGATCCACAGTATCCTCTTCGAGGTCGGCCTTCTCTACAAGCACCTCACGGGGAACGCGCAACACCGACTTTGCAGTCTCGAAGCCAATCTTCTTGATTGCATTGATGATCCACTCGTCAATCTCGTCGGTAAACTCATCAAGATAGATGTCATCCTCTTGTGTGTCATTCTCGCGGTAAACGTCGATAGTGTACTCTGTGAGCATACTTGCAAGCTTGATGTTCAATCCATTCTTACCGATAGCCAAAGATACCTCCTCGGGCTTCAAATAAACATCAGCACTGCGTTTCTCGTTGTCGAGGTTGATTGTGAACACCTTTGCGGGGCTGAGCGCACGCTTGATGAAGAGCTCGATGTTAGAAGTATAGTTGATAACGTCGATATTCTCGTTACGAAGCTCGCGAACGATGCCGTGGATACGTGAGCCCTTCACGCCCACACAAGCACCTACGGGGTCGATGCGATCGTCGTACGACTCAACAGCAATCTTGGCACGCTCGCCGGGGATACGTGCAATTTTCTTGATGGTAATCAGGCCATCGTTAATCTCGGGCACCTCAAGCTCGAAAAGACGCTGCAGGAACACAGGCGATGTACGGCTGAGGATAATCTTGGGATTGTTATTCTGGTTATCCACACGTGCAACAACGGCACGAACATTCTCGCCTTTGCGATAGAAGTCCGAAGGAATCTGCTCGCTCTTGGGAAGGATAAGCTCGTTACCCTCGTCGTCGAGCAACAGAATCTCTTTTTTCCAAATCTGATAAACCTCGGCGCTTACAATCTGGCCAACCTTCTCTGTATATTTGTTGTAGAGACTGTCCTTCTCGAGCTCGAGAATCTTTGACGCCAATGTCTGACGGAGGTTAAGAATCACGCGACGACCAAACTCGGCGAACTTGATAATCTCGCTCACCTCCTCACCCTCTTCGAACGACTCGTCAATCTTCTGAGCCTCCGAGAGAGAAATCTCGAGGTTGTCATTCTGCACATTGTCATCAGCAACCACGATACGACGGCGCTGAATCTCAAGGTCGCCACGGTCGGGGTTTACAATAACAGAATAGTTCTCGTCAGTTCCGTACATATTTACAAGCACCTTGCGGAAGCTCTCCTCGAGCACGCTGATCATTGTTGTACGGTCGATGTTCTTAGACTCTTTAAACTCCTGGAAAGTATCCAAAAGGTTAATCGTTTCCTCTTTCTTTGCCATATTTATTTGAATTTTATTATATACTTCGTGTATTTTACCTCGTCGAAAGTAAATTTAAGGTCCACCTCAACAAGCTGGGGACGCTTAACGCCTTCGACCTTCTCTTTCTTTGTCATCGACAGCACAAAATCCTCGTCGCCGACCTCTTTAAGGATGCCCTTATACTTTTTGCCATCCTTGCCGAGCACCTCAACCTCGAGACCTATGTGGTTCTTATACTGCTGCACCACCTTAAAGGGCTGTCCGAGACCTGCCGAGCCCACTTCGAGCTCATAGTCCTCACTGTCGCGGCTGAGCCCCGACTCAATGTGACGGCTCAATTCGGCACAATCCTCTATCCACACACCCTCGGCGTGGTCAATTTCCACCGTAATTTTGTCATCTTTGGTAATAATTACATCCACCAAAAAATACTCTTTGTCGGCAAGCCACTCATTGGCAAGCTCTACAACTTTTTGTCTGTCAATCATATAGGATTATAATAATCTGTTGAATTGCTTAGCAAACACAAAAAAGAGGGGCTTTTCAGCCCCTCATCTTCATCTAATTCATTGCAAAGATATGCATAAAATATCATAATTCCAAATCTTCGCGCGCATTTATTATATAAAATAGACTCGAATAAAAAAATCCGCGCCGACAAAAGAATATCGGCGCGGAAAATATCATAGAAAAACCGTTACGGTTATTTAACCTCTACAAGATGCAGAGCAACGCTCGAATACTCAGTCTTCAAGAGATTGCGCATTGCGAGACCCTCCTCCATCAACAGCTTACCGCTGAACACCTTACCATCAACCGCGCAAGGCTTCGCCTCGTTCACAGGAGTAAGATCCTTCACCTTGTACATTTTGTTTGCGTCAAGGCCGGCCATCTTCACTGTGGGAATGATAGAGTTTATAAAGTGAGCAGTCTTATAGACATAGAACACAGCCTCATTCTGCTCGGGAGTAACGTACATGAGCGACGCAAGACCCTTGTTGTCGTAGGGAGAAACAAGGCGATAGAGGTCGCCAAACTGCACTACGGGGCGGATGCTCTTGTATGCAGCGATTGCACGTTTCGCAAAAGCCTTATCCTTCTCGCTCATATCCTTGGGCTGAATCTCCATACCCAGACGACCCGACATTGCCACGTCGAAGCGGAACTTCAAGGGCACTGTACGACCAGTCTGGTGGTTCTTGTCGGCACTTACGTGCGACGCCATTGCTATTGCAGGATAGAAAGTTGAAACACCCCACTGCAGATAGATGCGCTGCAATGCATCTGTGTCGTCACTTGTCCAGAACTCGTTGAAATAGGGCAAGAAGCCGTAGTTCACGCGACCGCCACCACCGGCACAAGCCTGCATCACAAGCTTGGGATATTTTGCACGGATGCGCTCACACACCTTGCGCAATCCACGGTGATACTCAATATAGATGTGCGACTGCTTGTCTTTGGGCAGGTAGTATGAGCCATAATCCTGTACCGAGCAGTTAGCGTCCCACTTCATATATTTAATCTCGGGGAAGTTGGTCATCAACGAGTCAACAACGCCGAATACAAAATCCTGAACTTCGGGATTCGAGAGGTCGAGGATAACCTGTGTGCCGCCACGACCGGTAGAAACGGGACGGTTGTCCACGCGAAGAATCCATTTGGGCTTATTCTCGAAAAGCTCACTCTTGGTGTTAGAGCTTTCGGGCTCAATCCAGATACCGAATTTGATATTGTGATTCTTGGCCGATGCAATGAGGCCGCCGATGCCCTCGGGCAATTTCTCCTTGCACACCATCCAGTCGCCAAGAGACGAAGAGCCGTTGTTACGGGGGTATTTGTCGCCGAACCAGCCGTCGTCCATCACAAAGAGCTCGCCACCGATAGCCGAGAACTCTTTCATCATATTGTCCATCTCTTTCTGGTTAACGTTGAAGTAGACACCCTCCCAGCTATTCAAGAGAATATCCTCGGCAACGTCACCCTCCCACAGCTTGTACTTGCGTGCCCAACGGTGGAAAGCGCGGCTGACGCCACCCTTACCTGTGGTGCTGAAGGTCATGCAGAACTCGGGAGTAACGAATGTCTCGTTCTTTTCGAGCTTGTAGAAAGAGGTCTCTTCGTTGATACCTGCGCTTACAGAGAGTGCGGTGTTCGAAGCAATAACCTTTATAAGATAGTTACCTGTCCATGCGAGAGTACCGCCGAATACGTGGCCATGCTCCTCGCCGGGCTTTCCGTCCATAGAGAGAAGGAACGAGGGGTTATCCTGCTCGGTGTTGCACATTCCATCCTTGTTCGAAATTGTCTTCTGACCATTTGTCAACTGCTCCTCGGCCATTGTATGCTCCGAGCCCCAGAAGCCGTGGAAGTGAGTCATCCAGTTGTCGCCACGCTGCAAGGGGAAGAACGCCGATGCGAAACGATAGAGAGTAACAGGCTTTTTGCCTGCATTCTCAATCTCCACCCATGTGCTTATAATGTCTGTACCCTTGTAGGCCTTGAAAAGCTGCTTAACAACAAAAGGATAAACTTTGTCCTTCATTGTAATCTCGGTGATGTCGCCATCCTTGTCCGAGAACTGACGAACGCCGCTCACTGCAAGGTCAAGAGTCATGTTACCATCGCTGTGCTGAACTGCAATAGCCTTCTCGTTGGCAGTCTTGAGACCGAATGCAGGATAGCTCTCAACCTCGAGCGCGAGGCCAGCGTCGAAGATTCCCTGAACATCAGCCTGCTCTATACGCGCACCATAATACTGATATTTGGGACGCTCACCCTCGTTGGCTGTAACAAGCAACGAAGTCTTTGCCGTAGAAATAAGATAATTCTCGGCGCTCACTGCTACAGCAATTGCAAGCAGCGAGAAGAGTAATAAAAACTTTTTCATAGCTAAATTATTTTTTAATTAATGAAGGCTCAACACCCTGGAAAGTCATTCTCACAGGATTAATGAAGCCCTTTTCGTCGAAAGTCATTTTATCGATGCAGGTTACACGATAGTTGCCGTTAGTCTCGCCCAATGGACGACGATGATAGACAATATAATACTCGTCTGTCTCGGGCTTTATGATTACCGAGTGGTGACCGGCGCCACGCGCAACGGTAGAATCCTGCTGCAGAATCTTCGCCTCGCGTTCAAAGGGGCCGAAAGGAGAGTCGGCAATAGCATAGGCCACAGAATAGTCGGGACCCGTCCAGCCACCCTCGCTCCACATAAAGTAGTACTTTCCATCCTTCTTGAACATGAAAGGACCCTCTACGTAGTTCTTGGGAGTAACCTCTTTGAACATTGTGCCATCCTCGAAGGGAACGATAGACTTAAAGTCGTTGCTCAATTTTACCATGTTACAGTGTCCCCAACCGCCGTAATACATATAATAGGTACTGTCATTCTCGCGGTAGACAAACTGGTCGATGGGCTGCGCATGGTTGACAATAGTGTCGATGAGAGGCTTTCCTATAAGGTCTTTATAGGGGCCCTCGGGTTTGTCGGCAACAGCAACGCCAATGCCACCCGGCTGTCCGTTCTTCTGAATGTTGTTCGCACCGAAGAAGAAATAGTACTTTCCATTTTTCGAGATTACCGACGGTGCCCACATTGCATTTGTGGCCCATTTAACCTCAACGGTGTCGATGATATTAGGATGCTTGGTCCATGTTACAAGGTCTTTCGACGAGAAGCAGTCGAAGAACACCTGCTCGTGGAAAGGCTTGCTCCATGTGGGGAAAATCCAGTAAGTATCGTCGTAGATGATACCCTCGGGATCAGCGTACCAGCCCTCGAAAATGGGGTTTCCGCTTGTAACCGCCTCGTCGGGATTGCTCTTAGTACCACAGGCGGCAACCATAAGCATCAGCATCAACGACGCAAGATAAAAGAGTCTCATAAATATATAATTTTGAAACAATTAATACTTTATTGCATAGAGGCTGTCCGACAAAAATTGTCAAACAGCCTCTTTTATTTTGAATCTTTATATGCAAAAATTACTTCGCAACCTTCTCAAGACGCTTGAGGATTGAGAAGATGAAGATTGCCGATACCAAGCAAACGCCAACGCAAACACCCCAAACAACGTAGAGAGAGAATCCGCCCCACAACAATCCGGGGATTGCAATCAGGAAGTTACCGATAGCAGTAGCAACGAACCAAAGACCCATCATCATACCCTTGTACTGGGGAGGAGCAACTTTCGAAACGAAAGAGATTCCGATGGGGCTCAGAAGGAGCTCGGCGATTGTAAGCACGAAATATGTGCTTATCAACCAGTTGGGAGAAACGAGTGTAGCTGTACCATTCTCGAGAGCAACCTGCTGCTCGTTGGGAGTTACAAGGCCGTTAGAAGCAACCATCAACACTACGAAAGCCAAGCCTGCAACAAGCATACCCAAGCCAATCTTCATGGGAGAAGAGGGCTCTTTGCCTTTCTTAGCCAACCAACCGAATACAAGCATCACGATAGGTGTCAAAGCTACAACGAAGCAGGGGTTAAACTGCTGGAAGATGGGAGCCTCAACGTCTACTGAACCTGTAACATTCATTGCTCTGTAAGCAAGAACACCACCGGCAACGAGGAAGAGAGCCGCAGCAATCATCTTGCCCTTCATTGTCTTAGACTGGAAGATATTAAGAACACCGTAAACAAGAAGGATAACCATTACAAGGTTCCAGATGCTTCTCATGTCAGCAAAGCTGAAAGACTTGCTCAGGAAGAGGCTCATGAAGCCTGTCTCTGATTTTGCAGTGTACTCACGAGCAAACTGGTTCATGGTGATACCATTCTGGTGGAAAGCCATCCAGAAGAAGATAACCACAGCAAACACGAGGCAGAGACAAACGATGCGCTCTTTTGTCTGAGCGGGAGTAAGCTTCTCCTCAACAACCTCTGTAGCGCCCTTGGCAACAGCCTTCGCGCGGTCAGCGTGAGCAAATGTTCCGCGGAAAATGTAGTAGATTGCAATTGAAATAATCAAAGAAACGCAAGCAACAGCAAATGCAAAGTGATAAGAATCGGCCTTGCTAACGCCATAGCTCTCCTGAACATAGCCCATTACGCCAAGAGCAGCTGCCGCAGCGAACATTGAGCCAATGTTAATAGCCATATAGAAAATGCTGAAGCCCTCGTCACGCTTGTTAGCATATTTGGGCTCGTCGTAGAGGTTACCTACCAACACCTGCAAGTTACCTTTGAAAAGACCTGTACCGATACACACCATCAGCAGAGCAGCAAACATCACCGCAAGAGCAAAGCCGCCGCCACCAAGAGGCAACGCAAGGCACAAGTAACCGAGGAACATTACAAGAATACCGATGGTTACCATTTTGCCGAAACCGAATTTATCGGCGAGCATACCTCCGAAAAGGGGTACGAAGTAGACTACACCAAGAAATGCAGCCTGAATAGAACTTGAGGTTCCCATAGAGAAACCAAAATTGTCCTGCAAAAAGAACAGGAACACAGCCAACATAGTGTAGTAGCCGAAACGCTCACCTGTGTTGGCGAGGGCCAAAGCCCACAGACCTTTAGGATGTCCTTCAAACATAGATTTAAATTATTTAATTAGTTAATACTTATTTTGCATTACCAAATGATTGCCACCCAAAAAACAATGGCAAAAAAAATGCACATTTACTGCCCAAGCAAGCAATAAACGTGCAAATATACAAAAATTCCGTATAAAAACAGGATTACTCTCCTAAATATCACTAACAAAATGAACAAAATAGCCCTGCGCGACAGATATTTTACCTTTCGAGCTCGCGTGCAAGATAGGGAGCCGTGTACCCCACTCCGCCGGCGGCAATCTCTTCGGGAGTGCCACAGGCTACGACAACGCCACCGTCGCGACCACCCTCGGGGCCCATGTCTATAATGTAGTCGGCCATCTTTATCACATCCAGATTGTGCTCGATGATGATAACCGTATTTCCTTTATCCACAAGGCGATTGATGACACCCATAAGCACTCTTATATCTTCGAAGTGCAAGCCCGTAGTGGGCTCGTCCAGCAGATAGAGAGTCTTTCCCGTGTCGCGTTTGGAAAGCTCGGTAGCCAGCTTCACACGCTGGCTCTCGCCACCCGAAAGAGTGGTCGACGGCTGTCCCAATTTTATGTAACCGAGGCCCACATCCTGCAACACCTTTATCTTGTTGAGAATCACGGGCACATTCTCGAAAAACTCCACAGCCATGTTTATGGTCATGTCAAGAACGTCGGCAATGGACTTTCCTTTGTAGCGCACCTCCAATGTCTCGCGGTTGTAGCGTTTGCCATGACACACTTCGCAAGGCACCATCACGTCGGGCAAGAAATTCATCTCCAGAGTCTTGTAGCCGTTGCCACCACACGCGTCGCAGCGTCCGCCCGACACGTTGAAAGAGAATCGTCCAGCCTTATAGCCGCGAATTTTCGCCTCGGGAAGTTCCACGAAAAGATTTCTGATGTCGGCAAAGACACCCGTATAGGTCGCGGGATTCGAGCGCGGAGTGCGTCCAAGAGGCGACTGGTCCACATTCACCACCTTGTCGATATTTTCTATTCCCTCGATGCTGTCATACGGCAGCGGCTGCTGCAACGAACGATAAAAATGCTGCGACAGTATAGGCTGCAAAGTATTATTTACGAGCGAGGATTTTCCACCGCCCGACACGCCCGTGACGCAAATAAGCTTTCCGAGCGGGAACTCAACATCTACATTTTTAAGGTTGTTACCCTTTGCGCCGAACAATTTTATGCTTTTTCCGTTGCCCGGGCGACGCTCGGCAGGCACCTCAATCTTAATATCACCGCTAAGATAGCGCGCAGTCATCGTGCCACTCTCCATCATCGCTTCGGGCGTTCCCTGAAAAACTACATTACCACCCTTGCGGCCCGCCTTCGGGCCAAGGTCAATAATATAATCGGAACTGAGCATAATGTCGCGGTCGTGTTCAACCACAACCACGGTGTTTCCCGCATCGCGCAGAGCCTTCAGCGAATTTATCAGTCGGTCGTTGTCGCGCGAATGGAGGCCTATGCTGGGCTCGTCGAGAATGTAGAGCACATTAACAAGCTGCGACCCCACCTGTGTGGCGAGTCGTATACGCTGCCCTTCGCCACCCGAAAGGGTAGCCGACGCACGGTTGAGCGACAGATAGCCCAAGCCCACGTCGAGCAGGAATCTCAAACGCGAAACAATCTCTTTTACAATCTCTTCGGCAATGGCACGCTGCTTGTCGCTAAGATGCTGCTCAAGGTCGAGCAACCAAGCGTAAAGCTCGTTAATGTCCATCGTTGCAAGCTCGTGAATATTCTTGCCGTTTATCCTGAAGTGCAGCGCCTCTTTGTTGAGACGCGCGCCGCCACATTCGGGGCACTCCATCATCACCGAGAACTGCTCGGCCCAACGTTGCTCCTTGGCCGAAACACCCGCCTCGCGCTGCATCTGAATATATTTCATCAGTCCGTCGTAGGTGACGAAGCCATCATATAAAAACTCGGCACCCGCCGGACGCAAAGGCACAGGCGAGCCGTAAAGAATCTCGTCGATAGCCTCTTCGGGCAACAATTCCACGGGAGTCTCAAGGTCGGCCTCATATTGTTCGAGGATAGTCTCTATCTGCTTGAAAATGGTCGATTTTTTATATTTTCCGAGCGGAGCAAGCGCGCCATCGTGTATCGACAGCTTGCGGTCGGGAATAATCTTGTCAACATCCACCTGGCTGACAACGCCCAATCCCTTACATTTGGGGCAGAAGCCCTGCGGAGAGTTGAACGAGAAATTGTGAGGGTCGGGCTCGTTGTACGCAATGCCCGACACGGGGCACATCAGCTTCTTCGAGTAGTAGCGCACCTCGCCCGAGGGCATCTCCATGAGCATCACAAGGCCGTGGCCCTGCTGCATGGTGGTCTTCAGGCTCTCTTTCAGGCGCTGCGTATCCTTTGCATCGACAATAAGCTTATCGACAACAACCTCAATATTGTGATTCTTGTATCGTTCGAGCGCCATTCCGTGCCACATTTCGCACATTTCGCCATCGATGCGCACATTAAGGTAGCCCTTGCGCATCATCTGCTCGAAGAGCTCTTTATAGTGACCTTTGCGCGCCTTAACAAGCGGAGCAAGCATATAAATGCGCTTGCCATCGTAGTCTTTGAGAATGAGGTCGAGCACCTGCTCCTCTGTATATTTCACCATCTTCTCGCCCGAGAGATAGGAGTAGGCATCGGCCACACGCGAAAAGAGCAGGCGCATATAATCGTAAATCTCGGTAGTTGTTCCCACCGTCGAACGAGGGTTTTTGTTGGTAGTCTTCTGCTCAATGGAGATTACAGGCGAGAGGCCGGTAATCTTGTCCACGTCGGGGCGTTCCATTCCCCCGAGGAAGTTACGCGCGTAGGTGGAAAAGGTCTCAAGATAGCGACGCTGACCCTCGGCAAAAATAGTGTCGAAAGCCAACGACGACTTTCCGCTACCGCTGAGTCCGGTAATCACCGTCAGCGCATCGTGCGGAATATTAACATCTATATTTTTGAGGTTGTGCACACGCGCGCCCCACACCTCTATTTTATCACTTCTCTCCTCCACCTTATCAATTATTTGACCGAACCATCCTCAATGTATCCTCTCAACAAATTCACAGCCTGACGAATATCATACTTTATTCCATCTGCACCAAGCGCCTGAACAACAACAAAATAGACGCCATCTTTCACAGGCGTGCCTTCGTATGTGCCGTCCCAGCCGCAGCTCTCGCAATCCATTTCGTCAATGCCCCATTTATACAACTGCTGTCCCCAGCGATTATATATTGACGCCGAGAAAGAGATTATAGACTTCACCTCAAAGACATTAAAATAGTCGTTGATGCCGTCGTCGTTGGGCGAAAAGGCATTGGGCACCTTCAGCGACGACTCGCTCACGCTCACCTGAAAAGGCTCGTACTCGTACTCGAGAACAAGTTTGTCGTTGCTTTTGTGCGAATAGGTAACATAGAGTTTCACCATGAAAGAGCCCGCCTCCATAAAATCGTAATCGACCTCCTTGTCGAACCTCGTAAGAAAAGGCTGATGCTCGTCGTCGCGGGTAAATTCCCATCGGCAGGCACAAGTATAATCAGCGTATTCCTCGGCATTGGCAAGGAAACGCGCCTTCAGCGGAGCCTGACCTGTAAACGACTCGCCCTCGCTGAGCCACTCCTCCTCGCCATTCTTGTCGGCAATAACTGCCTCGGGAACGGGAGCTTCCACCAATGTCTGCGCATTTCCATTGCAAACAAATGTCACAAAGAACGCCAGCAGACAAAAAACATATCTATTCATCATAAATTTCCTTTCAAATTTTACCATTATGCAAAAATAGTGCAAGTCGAGCGCAATACAAAAAAAACGCCTTAGTTTTTTATTTATTGCCGAACTATCGTGCAAACGAGTGAGTGGAAGTTTACTTACACTCGCAACGAGCGCAGGCGATAGTCGCCGAAGGCAATGGCAGCCTATTTTAGAATAAAAGAGAATGCAAACAGGCGGGTAAAGAAAAAAGGATACAACAAATTAACCAAAATCCGATAAATTTATTTAATTTTGCCGACAAAGAACAAAAAAGATGAGAAAGCCCCAAACAATAGGAATAGTAATATCCACATACAACAATCCCGCGTGGTTAGAAAAGACCCTTTGGGGTTATCTTTACCAGACACGTCCCGCCGACGAAATTATCATCGCCGACGATGGTTCTCGCGACGACACCCGTCAGCTGATAGAGAGTTTCCGCGACAGACTGCCCATCAAGCACGTGTGGCACGAGGACAACGGCTTCCAGAAGTCGCGCATTCTGAACAAGGCACTCATCGCTGCCGAGAGCGAGTACCTCATCTTCACCGACCAGGACTGCGTCCCCCGCAAAGACTTCATCGCCACCCACGAAGAGTATGCCCAAGAGGGCTATTTCCTTTCGGGAGGCTACTTTAAGCTATCGATGGATATCAGCAAGGCCCTTACACAAGAGGACGTTGCCACCGAACGCGCGTTCACTCTTTCGTGGCTGAAACAGCAGGGAATGAAGATGAATTTCAAGTGCAGCAAGCTCGTTAAGAGTAAGATATTCACAAAGATAATGAACCGCATCACCCCGCGTGGCGCCACATGGAACGGCTGCAACGCATCGGGCTGGCTCGCGGATATGAAACGCATCAACGGCTACAACGAAGAGATGCAGTATGGCGGGCAGGACCGCGAATTTGGCGAGCGCATGTTCAATTTGGGAATAAAGTCGAAGCAAATATGCTATTCAGCAATAGTGCTGCACCTCGACCACAAGCGCCCCTACAAGACCAAAGAATCAATGGACAAGAACAGAGCCATACGTCGCAACACACGCAAGACAGGTATCATAGAGACGCCCAACGGAATTAAGCAGAGACACTGATTATTTAAGAGCTGCAATAAAATCCATAAGAGTGGAACGCTGAGCATCGGCGTTCCATTTTTTCATCTTATAGAACTGCGACGCATCGGACGCCGAGAGTCCGTTCACAAAGTCCACGAAATTCTCGCATGAATAGAAGAGAGAGCTATCCTTAAAATCCTCGTAGGCAGCCATTTCCTGCGGGCACAGCATGGGCTTTCTATAAGCAAATGCAAGATTGTAAGTTCCCGAAATTTTATCCGTCAGATACTTTGCATACACCTCTTTGTCAGGATGCACAAGAGGCATCAAGTAGTCGCACCTATTAACGTAAGCATAGAAAAGTTCATCGGGTACAAATGCGTCGAAAAAGATAAAATTATCCTGCACACCCGCCTCGCACACTTTAGAATAGACTACATTGCCATCGGCCTTGTGGCGGTTGCCCAATATAATGAATTTCACGCTCTTATTGTAGCCCGCACCATCTTGAGGAATGAGCGAAAGATAGTCGCGGCGCGACAAAGAGACTGCTCCGGGAACAGCTATCCACGTCTCGCCATCGGGCTTTTCAATGTCGGCAACATCTATTTTCGGGTAGATTATAGGATAGAGCACCGACACGGGAAGCTTGCACAGCTTGTTGTAGCGTTCCTTCAGAATTTCGTTCAACAGCACATAGCCATCCATGCAGCGGGTAATCATCTTCTGCCCGAAGCTACTTGTAAGTTTGGCTACATTGTGAAGAGTGCCCAGAGTCTTTATTCTGCGAGGCAACGGTAGCATAAAGAATTTCAAGGCCTCGCTGCCCGATGCCGTGTTGAAATATATGTGTGTAAAGCCGCCTTTCAACAGATAGCGATAGAGATTCCAAATAGCTTTCAGCCCCTTAGCTCCCTTGCGGAAAGGATAGTATCTAACCTCGTCCACTACCCCCTCGAAGAGAGACTGCGTGCGCGATTTTATATCCTCGTTCAAGGCCAGCACCACCTCTACATTGCTCTTTTTAAGCAATTGACAGGTAGTGTAGAGACACTCATCGTGCCAACAATAAAACTCAACAAGCAACAGCTTCATAGTTACTCTTTTTTACAATTATTCGAAAGTATCGAGTGCAACCACCCTCTTGAACTCATCGAGCGCAAGTTTTTCGTCGGCCGAGGCAAGCACCCTCAAAGGAGTTTTTCCATAGAAAGATGCCCACTGCGAGAAGGTACTGGGCGGTCCCATAATATAATCACATTGTGAAAGGCCGTAAAGGTCGACCATCATGTCTGTACCCGCCTGTTGCAGCACCTGCAGCCCCTCGAAGTGAGCAGGAGTCAAAGGTTCGTTGGTACACACGAGGAAACGCACACGCTTGCCTTCGGCAGCCAGAAGAGCCGCCATTTGGGACATATACTCACGATAGATGGCAGGCTCGTAAAAATAGCGGCCACCAAGATAGGTGCGGTAGTCGCCGCCACGAATGTGAACACCCACGGTGACAACATCCTCGTCGGTGGCAAGCATACGGGCAACCGTGTCGCATACCTCGGTAGTGGGAGTAAAGAGAGAGCGCAGTTTATCTGCGTGTTTGGCAATATGGGCCTTGTCGTAGCGCACCTCTTTCCATTTGGGGTTGAAAAGACAGCCAAGAGGCTTTTTCAAAGGAATCTTCTCGCCCGGACGCAGCACCAGATGCACAATCTTGTCGAGCGCGCGCACCGATGCATTAAACAGTTTGCACGCAAGGCCGGGATTAAGGCTCTTTTCTTTAAAATGCGATTCTATTCCCTCACTTTTCAGATTGGGGAAGAATGCATCATATTTTTCATATTGAAAAAGGAAGCACACAGGCTCGCCCGCTTCCAACGCATAGGAGATTACAGGCAGGTAGGTAAAAAGCCTGTTACACAGTTGATTAGTATGTTTGCTAATATAAATCATAGCTGCCCTGTTTTTCTAAAATATTTATCGAGCACAAGCAGCGAAATAATCTTTTCGCGACGCTTGTTGCGGAACTGCGCCACAAACTTGTGAGCATTGTCGATGATGCGCTGCGCCTCGTCGGGGTGCTCAATATAATAGTTCAATTTCTCTTCTAAGTCCGAGTAATCGTCCTTTATGCAAACATAGTGGTGGTCGGGGACGAGAGTACCCTCCATGAACCACGTCTCGTATTTCGGGCGGGGCATCACTGCAAGAGAATTTGAGGACATCACCCATTTTAGATTGCTTGCAACGTCGTTACCCTCGATGCAGAGAACAAATTTATAATCAAGATGTTCCTCGATGGTAATGGGCTTCACTATCCACTCGGGACGATGAATATAGTTAGTGTTCACCTGTCCAAGATCGCACATAGGATGCCCGAAATACATCTCCCAGAAACGTATCCTTTGCGGCTGGCGTATGTAGGCCCTGCCTATGAGCATATTCTTTTTGTCGGTAAATTTGCGAGAGTCCTTTACGAAAGTAAAGTGACGCACTTTGTTCAAATTGAGCAGCACCGAGTTTGCATTCTCCCCGGAGATAGGGCGGCTCTTCGTTATTGAAGGAGTCGCGGGAACATCGGTAATATCGCCATAGAAGGTTGCGATGCGCAATTCATCGGAGAAGCAGCGCGTATACTCGTATGTATCAAAAAAATAGGTACGATGAGCATAAGTTCCCTTTTTCTTTTTGGGGAGCTTAAAATCGGCCAGCAGTATTGTGCCTTCGTCGCCAATCGGAGAGCGCTGTTCGAGTTTATTATAATATTCCACTCGCGAACGTACATACTCTTTATCGGCAGCGCTCAGGGCTGCGAACATCTTTTCACAATCTACCCTGCACCACTTTTTGGGCACACAATACCTTATAAAGTTTCTTATATAATAAAGAGTCCTGTTATTTTTATGATCGCGCAAACGCTTAAAAAACTTCATCATGACTGCTTCTCAATTTTCTCTTTCAGACGACCAATTCTCTTCTCGTTCCACTCTTGATATTTGGCGCGCGTACGTTTCCAGCGGTTGTGTGTCCACAGCCACAGTTCGGGGCATTCCCTTATATTCTCTTCGAGAAGAGCATAATATCTTTTTGTAAGTTCATCTTCGGGAAGCGAAAGAGCCTCTTCGGCAATCAGCTGAAATTTAGCCACATAGTGTCCGCGGCTCTCTTTTCTGAAAGAGAAATAGTAGACAGCGCCATTAACCTTGCGCGCAATTCTCTCGGTACCGGTAAACACAGGCGTCTCGCGATGGAAGAAGGGAATCCACAGGTTGATAGCCTCCCAATGTGGCACCTGGTCGGCTATAAAACCGATAACATATGGAGTCTTCTGCTTGTTCAGTTCCAATATGCGTCGCAGAGTGTTCTTCATGGCAATACTCTCCGAGCCATACTGCTCGCGCAGTTCAATGAAAAGCCTGTCCATAGCCACATTTGCCAACGGGTGATAAATTTGCCCCATGCTTATTTTGTTCTCGAAGAACAACGGCAAAGAGGTAATATACTCCCAATTAAAGAAGTGACCAATGTACACTACTCCGGGACGGCCCTCGCCCACAATCAGTCGTTCGGCCTCTTCGACACCCTCGAAACGAATAAATTCCTTTATTTTTTCCGAGTCGATGCGCATCAACTTTATAGTCTCAACCATATAGTCGCAGAACGAAGAATAGAATTTCTTCTCAATCTTTACAATCTCGGGCAAAGACTTTTCGGGAAAAGATTTTACAAGATTATCGCGCACCACCTTACGACGGTAGCGGGCCACATAATAGACTATCAGATAAATAACGTCGCTCAACAGATAAAGAACTTTAAATGGAAGCATCGCTCCCAAGTTCCACAGCGCACGTATAGCTTTATAATTAAAATTCTTCATAGTAACTGCAAAGATAATGCTTAATTTGTGAATCTCTTTTAAAATAGACAAAAAATCATCACCTCTCAAACTCAAACGACGCACTTTCCAAACTCAACCTCAAAACTTGGAGGCCCAAATGGATATTATAAAAAAAATGTATATTTGAGGTAAACTCGAACATAGCTTGCACTCGCTGTGAAAAATTGAAGTAAACTTCATATTTCTCGCTCGTTTGTATCTATATTTGAGGCAAACTCGAACATAGCTTGCACTCGCTGTGAAAATACTCAAACAAGTTTGATATTTTTCGCTCGTTTGTATCTATATTTGCAACAAAATATTAATTCAGTTAACATTTATGAAAATCTCTAAAATTTGCATGCTCGCACTCCTGCTGATGACATCAATTTCATGTACATCAAAGGACTATGTTTCATGCCGTCCCGACAAAGCCAACAGACTTTTCGTATCCGAGGCTGTAGATGCAAAAATCGCAGAAATTACTGCAAAGTTGAAAAACAAGAAATTGGCCTGGATGTTTGCCAACTGCTTGCCCAACACATTGGACACCACAATACACCCCAATGGCGAAGGCGATGCTTTCGTGTACACAGGCGATATTCACGCAATGTGGTTGCGCGATTCGGGTGCACAAGTATGGACCTACCTTCCCTTCATCAAAGACGACGCAGCTTTGCGCAGTCTGATTGGCGGCGTCATCAAGCGTCAGTTCCGCTGCATCATCCTCGACCCCTATGCAAATGCATTCTACAAAGAGGCTGACAAAGTTGGAGAGTGGGCATCGGACCAGACAGACATGAAACCCGGCGTTCACGAGCGCAAATGGGAGATTGACTCACACTGCTACCCCATCCGTTTGGCATACGAATACTGGAAGATTTCAGGCGATGCATCTATCTTCGGCGAGGAGTGGCTCCAGAGCATCCAGCTCACATTGAAGACTTTCCGCGAGCAGCAGCGCAAAGAGGGTGTAGGCCCCTACACTTTCAAGCGTAAGACCGACCGCGCATTTGACACTGTAGGCAACAACGGCCTTGGTGCTCCCGTAAAACCCGTAGGTCTTATTGTTTCTACCTTCCGTCCCTCTGACGATGCTACAATCCTTCAGTTCCTCGTGCCCTCAAACTTCTTTGCAGTAACTTCACTCAAAAAGGCTGCCGAGATTCTTACAAAGGTAAACAAGCGCGAAGACCTGGCTAAGCAGTGCACAGAGCTTGCCAACGAGGTAGAGACAGCGTTGAAGAAATACGCTATCCACAACCACCCCGAATTCGGCAAAATCTATGCATTCGAGGTTGACGGCTTCGGCAACCAGCTGCTCATGGACGACGCTAACATCCCCAGCCTCCAGGCATTGGCGTATCTTGGCGACGTTCCCGCTGACGACCCCATCTACCAGAATACTCGCCGCTTCGTATGGAGCGATAGCAACCCCTACTTCTTCAAGGGTACTGCAGGCGAAGGTATCGGCGGCCCCCACATCGGTTACAACATGGCGTGGCCTATGAGCTTGATTACACGCGCATTGACAAGCAACAACGATGCAGAAATCAAACGCTGCATCGAGATTCTTATGACTACTGACGCCGGCACAGGCTTCATGCACGAGTCATTCAACGTAAACGACCCCACCAAATACACACGTTCTTGGTTCGCTTGGGTGAACGGCCTCTTCGGAGAGCTCATCTTGAAGGTTGTCAACGACGGCAAGCTCGATCTTCTCAACAGCATCAAGGTAAAGTAACATTTTCTCAACAGATAAAAATCAAGAGATTATAAGTTATGAGACGTTCATTGATTACATCTGCTCTGCTGCTCATTGCTCTCGTAGCCGGTGCGCAGAGAACATTCACCGTAGGTCAGTACAACATCCGTTACGACGAGCCCAACGACGCGAAGAAGGGTAATGGATGGGAACAGCGTGCACAGCACATCCGTAATCTTATATATTACGAATGGTGGGACCTCGTGGGCCTGCAAGAGGTGATGGATAATCAGCTTGAAACGCTTAAAGCCGGGCTGAGCGAGTACGAATTTATCGGCGTTGCACGTGACGATGGCAAGAAGAAGGGAGAATATGCTCCTATTCTCTATAAAAAGAACAGAATGCGTTGCTTGAAGAGTGGTACCTTCTGGCTTTCAGAGACTCCCGACAAGGTAGGCTCTATCGGTTGGGACGCAGCACTCCCCCGCATCTGCACATGGGCACAGTTTGAGGACAAGACCACAAAGTGGAAATTCTGGATGTTCAACCTGCACATGGACCACATTGGCACAAAAGCACGCAGCGAGAGCGCTAAGCTTGTGATTGCCAAGGTAAAGAAAATGTGTGGCGACGAGCCCTACATTCTCACCGGCGACTTCAATGTTGACCAGCACAATGAGATTTACGGCATTCTGACAGCACCCGGAGCATTCACCGATGCTATCAACAAGACCAACCGCAGAATTGTCACCAATGGCACTACCAACGGATTCAATGCAAACAGCTACACTGACAGCCGCATCGACCACATCTTCATTTCCGACCGCTTCTACGTATACAAGTATGGTATTTTGCCTTACGCATACTGGAGCAAGACAGACAATGAGAAGCAGCCCAACCAGATTCGCATGGTATCCGACCACTACCCCGTAACAGCCACTTTGGAGCTTCCCCATTTGCGTTCACCCGAAGACTGGGCAAACTACCGCCGCTACGCCAATGAGAACGCAAAAGTAAAGAAAGCCAAGGTTGTGTTCATGGGTAACTCTATCACAGAGGGTTGGAAGCACCACTACCCCGAGTTCTTCGAAAAGAACAAAGACTACATCTGCCGCGGCATCGGTGGTCAGGTAACAGCGCAAATGCTGGCCCGTTTCCGCCCCGACGTTCTCGCCCACAAGCCCGAGAAAGTAGTGATTCTTGCCGGCACCAACGACATTGCAATGAACCAGGGCTACGTGCCTCTGGAGCACATCTTCGGCAACATTGTATCAATGGCCGAGCTTGCAATGGCCAACGGCATCAAGCCCTACCTCTGCTCAATCCTCCCCGGCGACAGATACAGCTGGTCTTGGGAGGTTGACAAAGAAAGAGTCATAAGTTCAATCGCTACTATCAACAAGTGGCTGCGCGAGTACGCCAAGAAAACCAAAGGTGTGGAATATGTTGATTTCTTCACTCCCATGGCCGATGAAAATGCAGCCATGAAGAAGGAGTATCAGCAGGATCCCATTCACCCCAACAAGGCCGGTTACATTGTAATGGAAGAGATTATCCAGAAAGCCTTGAAAAAATAATAGCAATATTGCCACTAATATCTTAAAGATATTACGAAAATAGCTAAAGAATCTGTTCCCCTGCGGCAACGTTACGTGCCGCAGGGGAACACTCTTTTATTGGAGACACAGCAAACATCTCATTAATAAGAAAAAGAGACTTTTTCATCCGCCCCACTATTCCCGACATTTTTATGCTGATATTCTATGATTTTTTTATAAATTTGCAAATTAATTCCATTATATAAAAAACAGATAAGAAAATCACAGCACAATATAAATGAGCAACAAAAGAACAATAATATATTTCATCTGTCTGATAATTGCCACATTCACTATTAAGGCGCAGAATGGCAACCACTTCACACACACAGTAAGCAAGGGACAGACACTCTACTCCATTGCCCGCATGTACGAAGTGACGGTTGACGAGATTATTGCCCTTAACCCCGAATGTGCCCAGAAACTTGCTATCGGCTACAAGCTGAAAATCGCACAGAAGAAAAAGAGTGCCGACGCCACAGCCCCAAGCATCGACAAGCGCTACCACACGATACAGTCGGGCGAGACCCTCTACCGATTGGGACAGATGTACGGAATCACCCCTCAGGCAATATGCGCCGCCAACCCCGGACTCAGCATCAACAATTTCCGCACCGGAGAGGTTATTCTCATTCCTGCCGCCGCCCAAGCACCCGCGCAGCCGGCAGCAGTGCCCGAGCAGCCCAAAGAAGAGGAAAAGAGCGCAGCAACGACAGACATACGCACCACCCACAAAGTGGAAAAGGGCGAAACGCTCTACAGCCTTGCCCGTCGCTACGGAGTGACCGAGGAAGAGCTTCTGGCAACCAACCCCCAGATAAAGAAAGGCAAGCTCAAACGCAAAAGCGTCATTGCAATACCCTTTTCACAGGCCGAGCTTGCTCAAAAAGCGAAGCAGGAGCAGAAAAAGATAGAAAAAGAGCAGAGCAACGCCGAGATTTTCCGCAAGATAGAAGAAGAGGAAGAAAAGAACAGCGCTTTTACAGGCGACGCACTTAAGGTAGCAGTGGTGCTCCCCTTCATGCTCGACACCTACTCGCCCACCGAGCAGTCGCGTATGGTAGAGTACTACGAAGGCTTTCTGATGGCTGTTGAGCGTCTGAAGCAATATGGATATTCGTTCGAGATTGACACATACGACTCGGGAAAAGCAAGCAGCAGCCTCGCGCCCCTGCTCGACAGCGGCAAGCTCGACGGATGCAACATCATCTTCGGAGCCCTGCACGCGAAGCACAACAAAGAGCTTGCACAATTTGCACAGAAGAAGGAGATTCCGCTGGTAATTCCCTTCACCTCTAAAGAGGATGAGATTTTCCGCAACCCCATGGTGTACGTAGTAAACACCATGCAATCCTATTTCTTCTCTGAAGTAATCGACCACTTCTCGCGCAAATTCCCCGGCGCCAACGTCATCTTCATAGAAAATGACAACAACGGCAACAACAAAAAGGAGTTCGTGAGCACACTCAAAAAGAGCCTCGTGAAGAACAAGCACCCTCACACGTCACTCTCAATGGATCTTTTCAGCGGACAAGAGCCCGACTACGCGTCGATAAAAGCAGCCATGAAGAGCGACCGCAAGAACATCTTCATTCCCACATCAGGCAGCGAGACTACCCTTTCGTCGCTACTCTCCTCGATGCTGCTGATGAAGAACGACACAATCAACCAGCTGCCCGAGTTTAATCTTTTCGGCTACCCCGAGTGGCAGATATACGCAAACAACATGCAGAGCAAGATGTACGAAGTGGGAACATACTTCTACACATCTTTCTTCAGCCACGCATCGTTTGCCGAGACCGTACGTTTCCAGCAGAATTATCTGCAGTGGTACAGCCACATGTATCAGAATATCTATCCCCGCTATAGTATGCTCGGCTACGACACAGGCTACTATTTCCTGCTCGCAGCAAGCAAGTTCGGCAAGAATATGGGCGACAACATAAACAAAGTAAGTTTCACCCCCATGCAGACAGGTTTCAAGTTCGAGCGCGTGAACAATTGGGGCGGCTTTGTAAACAAAAAGATATACTTTGTACATTATACACCCGAATATAAAGTTGAAAAAATAGATTTTGACAAATGAGAAATTTATTAATCATAATTGCAGCCGTAGCACTGCTGGCAGGCTGTACCCCCAAGGTGAAAGAGGCGATTACCGTTCCCACGCAGACGGAGAGCAACATCGCGTCCATACACATTGTAAACAAGGACGAGAGCCTCTATAAGATTGCACAGAAGTATGGCATTACCGCCGAAGAGATTATTGCGCTGAACCCCTCTCTTAAGAACAACAAGCTGAAGAAGGGAATGAAGCTATACATTCCCATCGTCACAAAGAAAGAGACCGGAGAGGTGAAGCAGGATACTGTAAAAGTGGTGGAGCAGCCTGTTGTCGAGGAGAAGAAAAGCGACGCAGTGAAGGCAGCGGTCATCCTCCCCTTCATGCTCGACAAGTACGCCCCCACGGAACAGGAGCGCATGATAGAATTCTATCAGGGCTTTCTGCTTGCAGTAGAGACACTGAAGAACGAGGGACACTCATTCGACATCCGCACATACGACTCGGGCGAGTCCACCGAGAGCCTCGACAAGCTCATTGCCGGCGGCAGCCTCGACGACTGCGACATTATCTTCGGTGCACTCTACCCCACGCACAACAAGCAGCTTGCAGCCTTCGCCAAGCAGCGCAACATTCCCCTGGTGCTCCCCTTCACCGTGAAAGAGGAGGAAATTTACTCCAACCCCAAGGCATACATTGCCAACGCCCTGCAGACATACATTGTAGAAAAGAGTGTCGAGAAATTCGTGGAAAGATACCCCGACGCAAACATCATATTCGTCAAGAACGAGCACGACATTGAAGAGAAGGAGTTTGCCACACGACTAAAGGAGAGCCTCAAGAAGAGCAGCATCAGCCACACAGAGATAATCACCGACAGCCTCATAAGTATGGCCGGCGGTGGCGGCAGCAGCTTCGTAGCAAGCTGCATGAAGCCCGACACAATGAACATCTTCATCCCCACGTCGAGCAAGGTAGAGACCTTCAACACCCTGCTGCCCACACTGCTAGTACTGAAGCGCGACACGCTGAATGCAATCCCCGAATTCTCGCTCTTCGGCTACCCCGAGTGGCAGATATATGCAAACAGCAACCTCGAGGCAATGTACGAGGTCGACACATATTTCTATGCTTCGTTCTTCACAAACAGCATACTGCCCGAGGCCGTGGACATTCAGGCAAGATACGCAAGCTGGTACAACCGCAGCATGCAGAATCGCTATCCCCGCTACGGAATGCTCGGCTACGACATTGCCAGCTATTTCCTAAAGGCAGCGAGCATCTACGGCAACAAGATGGCCGACAATATAAACAATGTAAAGTTCACCCCCACACAGTCGGGCTTCAACTTCACAAGAGAGAACAACAAGGGCAGCTACATTAACGACAAAGTATATTTTGTACGCTACTCCCCCGAATACAAAATAATAAAAATAGACCTTGACCAATGAGACGCATACTCACAGCAATAATAGCAATAGCCCTCGCCATTGGTGCGAAGGCACAGATAGAAGAGCCGCGCAACATCCTTGAACTTGGCGTTGCGGGAGGCCTCAACCTAAGCAGCATGGATTTTCAGCCCACCGTGCGACAGTTCCGTCTGCAGGGAATGGGTGGTGGCATCAGCGTACGCTACACAAGCGAAAAATACTTCAAAATGATATGCGCCGCGCAGCTCGAGGTCAACTATGCCCAGCGAGGATGGAAAGAGGACTTCGACGACCGCACGAACAACAGCTACAGCCGCTGTCTCAACTACGTAGAGATTCCCTTTCTTGCCCACCTCTCCTTCGGTAAAGAGCCCCACGGCCTGCAGTTCTTCATCAATCTGGGCCCGCAGATAGGTTTTCTGCTCGACGACAGCGAGACGTACGAAGGCGAATGGAGCATCGAGAGCCGTCCCTCGGGCGTGCGCCCCGTCTATGGCAAACAGGTGGACAACAAGTTCGACTACGGAATTTTGGGCGGCGCCGGCCTTGAGCTGAAGACAAAAGCGGGTAATTTCTTCATCGAAGGAAGATACTACTATGGTCTCGGCGACATTTTCAACAATTCCAAGACCGACGACTTTGGCCGCTCGGCAAACACCACAATTTCGGCGCGCATAGGCTATTCGGTGAGAATATTCTAAGAAAAGTACAATACAAAAAAGAGTCGTGAGCAGAAGCTCACGACTCTTTTTTCGTACATTATATATTACTACTGATGCGAATCTCTCAAAAGGTCGTTCACCGTCTTTACGGGGTTGAACGTTGCAAGAGGCACCTCCACAAACACAGTGTTCCAGTCGCTCATAGCACCGTTCCACAAGCCCGGAAGTTCCATAGCCTTAAGCTCGCGCCCATTCTTCGACTTATGGGAAATGAAACCTGTCGAGGGGTCAACGTAGTCGGGAAGGTTGAACTTCTCGCCCTTGTAGTTCTTCACCGAGCAAACGAGGTCTACAGGATTGAAGTGAGTGCCATTCTCGAACATTGCACGCGCCTTCTCGTTGTTCATGTCAATCTGCGAACTCTCGAGAATCTGCAGCGAATAGGTGCCGTCGCTGTTGTACGCGAGGAACGGGCCGCCTCCCGGCTCACCCACATTCTTCACCATTCCGCACACACGCATCGGGCGATTGAGCTTCTTGCGCAGATAAAGTACAAGGTTGCAATCCTCAAGATGCTTAATCTCGTTGCTGCGGCAGAAGAGCTTCTGCTGCACGAAACGAATCATCTCCTCAACCTGCTCATGAGTATATTTTCCCGAGTCTATCAGGCGCAGATACTCAAAAGCCTGCTTCTGCAGCGACACGAGCACTCCGGCAACAAGTTTCTTGTAGGTAACAGTGTCGCCCTTGAGTCTGTCGGGAACAACATTATCGATATTCTTTATAAAGATAACATCAGCGTCAATGTCGTTGAGGTTCTCGATGAGCGCGCCGTGGCCTCCGGGACGGAAGAGCAACGCACCACCCTCGCGGAAAGGCTGGTTGTCGGCATCGGCAGCAATAGTGTCGGTACTCTGCTTCTGCTCCGAGAAAGTAACATCATACTCAACGTCGAACATCTTCTCATAAATATCCTTGCGCGAAGCAACGAGCTTTTCGAACATCTCTCTGTGGTTGGGCGACACGGTAAAGTGCAGACGCACCTTTCCATCCATTGCCGCGTAGAGAGCGCCCTCGACAAAATGCTCCTCGACGGGAGTACGCTGAATGCCATCGTAAGCGTGGAATTTCAACAATCCCTTGGGCAGCGAGCCATAGTTGAGGCCCGTAAAGTCGAGCAAATTGAAAACCACGGTCTTATATTTTCCCGCAACCATAAGTTCTTTGATAGTCGCCGAACTGTTCCTTACACAAACATCGTCAAGCTCTTCGTAGAAGGCGAACTTCTCGATGTTGTTAAAAAAGTTCTTCTCAAAGTCGCTCGCAGGCTCCTCGCTCTCGCCGCTGAGGAAAGAGAAAAGATCCTTGAACATGCGGCTGGCAGCACCCGACGCAGGCACAAACTTCACAACCTCGTGTCCGGCCTTGCAATAGTCGTCCCACACGCCAAGGAAAGCCTCAACCTCGCCCTCGGCAGGCACAAGAATACCATGCTCGACAGATGCAGCCGCCTCGATTTTCAGAAACGGGAAGCCTGTCACAAAATTTCTCAACTGCTCGGCAACCTTCTGCTCCGAGATTCCTTTTTTCTTAAGTAACGCCTGGTCAGCCTTGCTTATCATAGTTGCATAATTTTAAGTTTCACAATATTGCGCCACCCATAAGAGAACAAATATCACCGCAAAAAGTATCTTTTCTCATGCGGAGACACGCTTCAGATGAGCGCACAAACTACATTAGTTTTACAAAAATAGCAACAAAAGAGCGAAATAATATCAAGTTTACTCAATTTTTTTAGTCCGAGACGCATCCTATTTTCTTTAAAAATAAAAATAAAAATCTAAAAACTTTATAAAATATACCTCTTTTAAAATAAGATGCAATATCTTTGTAATAGGAGAAAGAGACTCTCTGCAAGAAAAAAGAGTTACGGAACGAATAAAAGAGAAAAGCGATGCCCGAATCATTAATTCTTACACACGACGAAAAGAAAGAGCTTGTAGCCCTGTGGCGCAAGCTGCAAACTAATGTAGAAGAGAAAGTTACGGCAAGCGACTACCAATTTATAAAGCCGCATTTCGACAAAGCCGTTGCCGAGGGAAAAATCACGCGAGACAAATTCGGCCTCTATCCGGTGCTACTCGACCTTCACACAGTCTACCTTGTAGGAAAGGAGATTGGCTATCGTCGCGAAATTACCATCAGCATACTGCTCAACCGTTGCGTCCTTGCAGGAGCAATAACCATGCAGGAGGTCTCGGAACGATTCGGCAGCAACGTCACCAATATACTCTCGAGCCTTGCACAGATAAATGCCCTGCACGCAAAAAGCCCCACCGTCGAGAGCGAGAACTTCCGCAACCTGCTGCTCTCTCTCGCCAATGACATGCGCATCATCCTCATAATGATTGCCGAACGTCTGGTGCTCATGCGTCACATTGCCGGCAGCGACAACGACGAGGCACGCAGACAGGTAGCCCGCGAAGCATCGCAGCTCTACGCTCCGCTCGCCCACAAGTTGGGATTCTACAAGCTGAAGTCGGAACTCGAAGACCTTGTGATAAAATACACAGAGCCCGAAGTATACGCCGAGCTCAGCCGCAAGCTCGAAGAGACAGCCGCTTCGCGCGAGGACTATATGGCAAACTTCATAGCCCCCATAGAAAAGTCGCTCCACGGCAATCCCCACATAAAATACCGCATAAAGGGAAGGACAAAGTCCATCCACTCAATATGGCAAAAGATGAAAAGACAAAAGAGTCCGTTCGAGAAAATCTACGACATCTTTGCCATACGAATAATCATCGACAGCGAACTTGCAAACGAGAAAAGCGAATGTTGGCAAGTCTACTCGCTCGTCACCGACCTCTACACGCCCAACCCCCACCGTTTGCGCGACTGGCTCTCTGTGCCCAAGAGCAACGGTTACGAGTCGCTTCACACAACAGTGATGGGCCCCGAAGGCCGCTGGGTAGAGGTGCAGATACGTACCGAGAGAATGGACACCATCGCCGAACACGGACTTGCGGCCCACTGGCGATACAAAGGTATAAAGAGCGAGAAAGGCCTCGACAACCTTCTCGCCTCCATCCGCGACACGCTTGAGCACATCTCCGAGGAGGATGTCTCGGACAACAAGTTCAAGATGGAGCTCTACAAGGACGACATCTTTGTGTTCACCCCAAAGGGCGACCTTTTCCACCTGCCCAAAGGAGCCACCATCCTCGACTTTGCCTTCTGCATACACACGGGCGTAGGCAGCCGCTGCACAGGCGCGCTTGTCAATGGCCGCAACGTACCGCTGAAACACACGCTGAGCAACGGCGACCAGGTGGAGATTGTTACCAGCAACAGCCAGACGCCCAAGCAGGCGTGGCTGAAGATAGTAAAGACCTCGCGTGCCCGCGCCAAGATACGTCAGGCACTCAAGGATATTGGCGCGCGTCAGGCGGCCATCGCCCGCGAGACCATCGAACGCAAGTTCAAGAACCACAAGATGGAGTTCGACGAGCGACAGATGGATCGTCTCATCCGCAAGATGGGCTTCAAGCGTCTGAGCGAATTCTACCAGCAGGTAGCCGACGGATTCATCGACGTTACCGACGTACTTCAGCGCTATCAGGAGATGCTCGCGGCCGACAATGCCACCAACGACACCATCCACAGCGCACAGGACTACACCCTACAGAATGACCCCGAGAAAGGAGGCTCTTCGGACATTCTTGTCATCGAGAGAAACCTCAAAGGCGTAGATTATAAATTTGCAAAGTGCTGCACCCCCATCTTCGGCGACGAGATTTTCGGATTCGTCACCATCAGCGGCGGAATCTCCATCCACCGCAAAGACTGCAGCAACGCGCGCGAGCTGCGCGAGCGCTACCCGTGGCGAGTAATCGAGGCACGCTGGAGCGACAAGGACAAGAACGGAAAGACACTCTTCGCCGTCAATCTGCGCATCGTGGGCCACGACGACATTGGAATCGTCACAAACGTAACCTCGGTAATCAGCCAAGAGAAAGATGTCATTCTGCGCAGCATAAACATCGAGTCGCACGACACACTCTTCTCGGGAACGCTGACACTGCTCGTCGACGAATTCAGCAAGCTGAGCAAGCTCATACGCAAAATCGAGGGAATAAAAGGCATCAAGCAGGTGTCGCGCGTGTAGCCCCAACAGCAGCAAAATGTCTAATATTATATAAAAATTGCTGCACAGAGCAGATTATTAATATATAAATAAGTAACTTTGCACGGCAAAATAAACAAAAACCGAAAAAAGAGAATAAAATGCAAAAGATAATAGTTACCCTGCTGCTCGCAATGTTGTTCATCCCCACAATGGCACAGGAGAATGTGATAAAGGGAAAGAAGGAGAGACTCTACCCCGAAATTAAGTTCGAAAAGACCAACCACAATTTCGGCACCTTCGCGGCAGACACTGCCCTGCTCGAGTGTGAGTTCAAGTTCAAAAACGTGGGCAAGGCCGACCTTTACATTCACCAGGCATTCGCATCGTGTGGCTGCACAGTACCCGACTTTCCCATAGAGGCAATAAAGCCCGGCGAGTGCGGAGTTATAAAAGTAACTTACGACGGCACACACAAGGCACCCGGTAGCATGCGCCGCAGCATCACCATCCACACAAACGGTAAAGATGAAATGACTAAACTCTACATCACCGGAAAGATGTTGCCTCGCAAAGAAAAGGAGACACCTATAATCAAGGTCGACGAAGATTAAAAAAGCACAAATACAAAAATCTCCCCAATTTATAGGGGAGATTTTTTTTGTTTGCAGCAACAGCTGCCCATCGGCAAACAGCAAATAGCAACGCCGCAGTTTGCGCAACCGGACTTTTATTCCTATTTTCGCAAAAACAATCATTCAAGAACAACATTCTATGAGAAACAAACTACTTGTGCTGTGCCTCGCGCTGCTCTTCACGACCGCCACAGGCACCCTGAAGGCCGAAAATGAAAAACCCTTCGTAATTCCCGAACTGCGCCACTGGCAGGGAAATGACGGAGCATTGGGCATCAATACAAAGAGCAAAGTACTCTACACAGACGCATCGCTGCAACAGGCTGCCGAAGAAATGGCTGCAGACTACGGACTGCTCTTTGGCAAGGGCCTCAAGGCCAAGGCTGCAAAAGATGCAGGCAAGACAGCAGCGGGCAGCATCGTCATCAGCCTCACCGACGACAAGAAATTGGGCGACGAGGGCTACAGCATTGCCATAGACAACAACGTTACCATCAAGGCAAACACCCCCACCGGAGCATATTGGGCCACACGCACACTGCTGCAGATACTCGAGCAGCACCAGGGCAAGCAACTGCCCAAGGGCACCATCCGCGACTGGCCCGACTACGCCGTGCGTGGTTATATGATTGACGTAGGCCGCAAACATGTACCTTTGGAGTACCTCGAAGAGTATGCAAAAGTGATGGCGTACTACAAGATGAACACCTTCCAGATACATCTTAACGACCGAGGAGTAAAGGTGCGCAAAGACAGCTGGGACGACACCTACGCAGCTTTCCGTCTCGAGAGCGAGTACTTTCCCGAACTCACCGCCAAGGATGGCCACTACACAAAAGACGGATTCCGCCAGTTCCAGAAAGATGCAGCCAAAATATGCGTGAACGTAATCCCCGAGATTGACGCCCCCGCACACTCACTCTGTTTCTCACGCTTCCGCGAGGGCTTCGGTGCCGAGAAGTATGGAATGGACCATCTTGACCTCTTCAACCCCGCCGTATACACATTCCTCGACTCACTGTTCACCGAATACCTCGAGGGCGACGACCCCGTATTTGTGGGCAAGAACGTACACATTGGCACCGACGAATACTCTAACAAGGACAAGGAGGTTGTTGAGAAGTTCCGCGCATTTACCGACCACTACCTGCGCTTCGTCGAGAGTTTCGGCAAGCAGCCTTATTTGTGGGGCTCGCTCACCCATGCAAAGGGAAACACCCCCGTGAAGGCCGAAAATGTGGTTATGGAGTGCTGGTACGTAAACTACGCCCACCCCGCAGAAATGAAAAAGTTGGGATACAAGATTGTAAGCGTGCCCTCGCGTTCAGTCTATCTTGTTCCTGCTGCACCCTACTACTACGACTATCTTAACCACGAGAAGCTGTACAACAGCTGGACACCTGCCACCATCAACCAGTACAAGTTCGAGGAGCTCGATCCCTGCCTGCTCGGAGGAATGTTCGCCGTGTGGAACGACCTTGCCGGCAACGGAATCACCGTGGATGACATTCACCACCGCACAATCCCCGCCACACAGGTGCTTGCAGCCTGTACCTGGAGCCCCACATACAAGAAGGTACCCTTCAAAGAGTTCGACAGCAAACGCACAGGGCTGAGCGAGGCTCCGGGCGTCAACGAGCTTGCACAGTTCAAGGGAGCGCCCAACAGCATAGTCTACAGCCTGCCCAAAGTAAAGGCCGGCAAAAAATACAATGTAAAGGAGGCAGGATTCTTCAACAGCATCAGTTTCCACATTGACGGCGCCAAGGAAGAGCGCGGCACCAAACTCTTCTCGAACGACGTTACCGACTTTTACCTCTCGAGCCCCGTGGACGGACGCATGGCATTTGCACGCGACGGCTATCTATGCACCTTCGACTACTACGTCGAGGAAGGCAAGAGCGCCGACATTCTCATCGAATGCACCAACGCCACCACCCGCCTCTACGTCAACGGAAAGTTGCAGGATGACCTCAAGCGCGAGAAACGCTGGATAACCGAGAAAGAGCCCTTTGAGTTTATACAGACGCTTCACTTCCCGCTGCTGAGGTCAGGCAATTTCAAGAGCCGCATCAGCAACCTCAATGTGATAAAGATGAAATAAAATAAGAACCCCAATACAAAGAATCTCCCCAAAGTTCGTTGAACTTTGGGGAGATTCTTATTTACATACTATCGGTTACACATTGTAGAACTCTGTGAAGGCCTTGATAGCATACTCAGTATCCACAAGAGCCGAAGTCTCGCGTATAGAGTGCATGCCCCACATGGGATTACCCATATCCACTCCGCGCATGGGCAGCTGGGTGGTGAGAGTATTTCCAAGGGTACCGCCACCGGCAATGTCCGAGCGGTTCACAAAATACTGGAAGGGAACACCCGCCTTGCGGCAAATTTCGGCAAACACCGCAGCCGACTCGGCGTCGGTAACATATTTCTGGTTGGCATTGAACTTGATTACAGGGCCGCCACCCATCACAGGATGGTTGGTGGGGTCGTGCTTGTCAGCATAGTTAGGATGCAGCGCGTGAGCCATGTCCGCAGAAATCATGAATGAGTTCTCCACAGCGCCGTAGAGGTCGCCGGGCTTTCCGCCTCTGTTCATTATGATAGTGTCGAACAGATTGCGCAGCACAGGCGACGCCGAGCCCTGCTTGGTGACGTTTCCTGTCTCCTCGTTGTCGAAGAGCGCAAGCACCTGAGTCATCGACGAGGGCTTGCTGTCGAGCATTGCGCGAAGGCCCGCAAAAGACATCAGGAGGTCATCCTGACGGCCGCACGATACAAACTCGTTGTTCATTCCGCAGAGACACGCAGGCGTTGCGTCGTAGAGCGAAACGTCGAAGTCGAGAATATCCTCAACGTTCACGCCAAGCTCCTCGGCAATAATCTTCACGAGAAGATTCTCCTTCTCGAAGTGTCCGGTGATGAAGCCCAGCACAGGCATCATGTCACGCTGACGGTTGATGGGGTTGCCATCGTTAACCTCGCGGTTGAAGTGGATAGCCAGGTGAGGAATGAGCAGCAGAGGACGCTTCACGTGCAGCAGACGAATCTCGGGACGCAAGGGCGACTCGCCACGCAGAATCACGCGACCGGCAATTGAGAGGGGACGGTCGAACCATGTGTAAAGGATAGGGCCGCCGTAAACCTCGGTATTCAGACGCACCATTCCACCTTCGGAGTACATTTCGGGTGCGGGCTTTATGCGGAATCCGGGAGAGTCAGTGTGTGCGCAGATGAGTTTGAAACCCTCTTTCACACAGCCTGTACCCACGCGGAAGGCAAAAAGCGCGGAATTGTTCTTTGTAATATAGTAGCCGCTACCGGGCTCGAGTGTGGGCATATTGCCAAGCTCCACTTTTTTGAAGCCACCGGCTGTGAGTACCTTCTCGGCGTAATCTATCGCAAGGAAATTGACAGGAGAGCTGTCAAGCATTTTTAATAATTCGTTCATAGTATCATTTATTTAAATTAGTATTTTTCAAAATATCGGCTGCACGTTCAAGTGCTTCGGGCGTGCCCGCGTCCACCCATCTGCAGGTGTCGGGGAAGAGCGCAGCCTTCACACTCATGCGCGCGGCATTCTCAAGATAGAAGGGAATGAGCGGGAAGGCCCCGTCGGTCTCTTTCATTCTGCGCGCCATCGCATCGTTAATCACATGGATGCCCGAAAAGGCGTAAGGCGTGAAATTCTCGGGAGCAAAGTCGTGGAAAGGCGACCTTTTCTCGCCACTCTTCATGTTCATCCAGCCTGCGAGAGCCATCTGCTCGTCAAAAAAGAGCATACGCGATGAACTTCTCTTCTGCACCAGCAGCAGAGTGTCGCACCCCTCGGCCGAGGCGTAAAGCTCGCCCAGATTCACGTCGCTTATCACATCTACATTATGCACGAGCACAGGCTTTTCATCGTCGAAAAAGCTGAGCGCACGCGCAATGCCGCCACCCGTGTCGAGCAACAGGTTGCGCTCGTCCGAGACATCTATCCTGATGCCAAACGAGTCGTTGCGCTGCAGAAAATCTATAATCTGCTCGCTCATATAATGCACGTTCACCACAATGTGCGTGAATCCCGCGCATTTCATTTTGAGAATAAGATGCTGCAACATCGATGCCCCTGCAACCTCTACGAGCGCCTTCGGGCGGGCATCGGTGAGCGGTCGCAAGCGCGTACCCAATCCTGCAGCAAGAATTATAGCATTCATCCTAAAAACTATTTCGAGGGAATAACATATTTTCTATTCTGCATCTTGTGCGTCACCACCACTTTAACGCCAAACTTCTCGGCAATGTGCTGCGCAGTGTGCTCGGCGCTGTACACCGAGCGGTGCTGCCCGCCCGTACAACCGAAACATATCTGTATGTGTTTGAATCCACGCTGCTTGTAGTTGTCCACCATCATGTCCACGATAGAATAGACATTCTCTAGGAAGGCACCAATCTCGCTCTGCTCTTCGAGGAAACGAATCACAGGCTCGTCGTATCCACATAGCTTCTTGTAAGGCTCGTAGCGGCCGGGATTGTGAATAGCGCGGCAGTCGAACACAAAGCCGCCACCATTGCCCGAATAGTCGTCGGGGATTCCGCGTTTATAGGAAAAGCTCATCACGTCCACCGTAAGCTCGCTATCATCCTGCTTCACGAAAAGAGGCATTGCAGCGGCAGCCGTGAGCAGCTCCATCAACTGCGGGAACTCCTCTTTAACCTCGGCCACAAGCGCCGTCAGCTGCTGCAACGCAGCGGGAATACTCTCGACAAACGCCTTTTTGCGTTCGAGCAGCCCGCGGAAGCCATAGGCCCCAAGATTCTGCAACAGACGGAAGATGCGGAAGTAGAGAAGATTGCGCATGAACGACTCTTTCTCCACCGTGCGGTAGCGTTTGAGCGACTCAATGTAAGCATCAATCATCCTATCCACAACCTCGGGCGTATATTTTGCACGCGCCTGCCCAACGAACGACGCAACGTCGTAGTAGATGGGGCCGCGACGACCACCCTGAAAATCTATAAAATAGGGCTTTTCATCGTGCCACATTACGTTGCGCGACTGAAAATCGCGGAACATGAAAGTATTCTCATCATCCTGCAAGAGCAACGCCGCGAGACGCTCAAATTCATCCTCGAGCGGACGCTCGTTGAACTCGATGCCCACAGCCTTCAGGAAACAATATTTAAAGTAGTTCAAGTCCCAGAATATGGAACGTCTGTCGAATGCCGGCACAGGGTAACAGACAGAAAAATCGAAATCCTCGGCACCAAGATACTGAATATCGGGCAGCAGCGCCATCACTCGGCAAAGGTCGGCACACTGCTCGTTGTTGAAGCTGCCACACTCGCGCGCAGGCTTCAGACGCTCGTACAGGTTAGTATCGCCCAGGTCATTCTGAATATAGCAAAGCCCGTCGGGCGATATTGCCATCACCACAGGCACATCCACTCCCCTGACTGCAAGCTGCGCCGAGAGAGCGAAAAAAGCACGATTCTCCTCGATGGAAGTACCCACCGTACCGATGAGCGAGACATCGCCCGCCTTCATGCGGTAGTAGCTTCTGTTGGAGCCGTCGCCCGTGAGTTTCACCACCTCTTCGGCAGCGAGCGACGTAGCATCGTGGAATATTTTTTTGAGAGTATTTATCATCATTATCCTTTTCCTAAACATTGAATATGCGAAGATAATGAAAACTCATGTAAAAAAACAGCATTTAAGAAAATAAAACATCAACAGCTATCAAGCGGAGAAATTATAGTAGTACCGCAAAGGGTTGTAGTATTTTATTCTCGGAGAGAATCTTTAATGCTCTTCATATACTCCAATTTCTCTTCGAGCTCGCCACTTTTGTACCATTCATAATCCCTTTCCACATTCATCAGTTCATCCACTATATACTCTTCAAGGTCGCAGTAATCGTCCCATTTGTTCAGCCTATGCAGATCAATCGAGAGCGACACCTCGCCATCATCTTCAAAAACCATATAGTTCGAAGTACACAGGCTGTATTCCCGATAGAAATATATCTGAACACTTTTGAATATTGTATTGGCAAAAACATCCTCGGGAAGATAAAAATCTATTCGCTCGCCCGAAGTATCGTTTTTTTCCAGCTCCTCTATCTTCGCAGCCGAATATTTTGCAATATCCACATACTCTTTGCAAACATCCTCGTCGAGGAGGTAAATTTTGTCAAAATACTCATTATTGCTCTTAGGTAACAAATTTGAAAAACATCTCATAATTCAGATTCTTATATAGTGAAAAACATTGCCCATCTTCACAAATAGCGATTAAAAAATTACCATAAAAGTCTGATTTTTGTTTCTGTCTATAATGATTATATATAGACGCTAACTAAAAGGAATTCAAAAAACAGTGTTTCTTTTTAACAATTTTAACAACCATATTTTATGGCAAACAGCATCTGCCTCATATAAAATGGGGCAAGCAAATTAATCGGTCGACTTTAGAAATTGTAAAATTTAGGAGCCACCTCTTCTATACGGTCGTGCGCCCACGCGGGCAGCAGTTGCATGAAATATGCACTGCAGTTGTTGGGAACAAAAATCTTCAAATTAGTGTTTCCCGACTTTATTCCATCCTCCAGTTTCTCTAGAACCTTTTCATCGATAGAGAGCAGCGACGAGGGAAGGTGCAACACCGACAATTTGGTAACCTGCGTAGGAATCAACAAACTGAATATTTTTACACCCTCGGGAAGAACCATATGCCATCGTTTCCCATCATCAGGAATCGCATCAATAACATTATCCACGCGAACCGAGGCGAAACGATGCGGCACAGACTTCCTTTTTACAATTTCGGAATATTTTTGCGCTATATAAAAGTACCCGTCACTCTCCATTTCTTTCTTATATGCATCGGACAATTCCACACTATAATCAAGAGAGCGATTATCATTAACAACTACTCGCGGGTTAGAAAATGCATAAAAATCATCATCCGTTTCAAAATACAGAATTCTGGATACAGTTTGCTTGGTTATTATAAGTTTCATATTCTATATTTTTTTGATTATTATTTTCATTCAGTCAGTAAAGTCACCATCGTCGTACGTCAGGCCAAATTCGGGCATTCCTGCCCTATTGTAAAAAACCTTGGCCTTTGTGTGGTCAATGGAAATTCCAAACTCTTCCCAGCCGCTACTGTAAATATAGCCCAGTTCCTCGCAAATATCCTCGTCGTAGGGAGTGCGGCAACCGCCACTCTCGATGCGTTTCTCCTCGGCTACCAATCTGCTGTACGCCAGCCGGGCCGTGTCGAGCGGCGTATAGGCAATCATGTACAAGATTCTTTTGTAGAGAATATAAGGCAGTTCCATATACACGTCGCAGAAGGTCTCATACACCCTCTGTTCGAATTTTGCGTCTCTTTTGAAGAGCGGAACATCCTCTATCGAAGTGCGCTCAATAGCAACCTGTTCGCCCGTATCCTCGGCGACAAAATGCTCAGTATAATGGCGGTAACTTTTATACATTGCAGCAAGAATTATACTGTCACACACAAGGCTGTCAGCATCTATGAGCCACAAGCGATCCTCGGGCTTCAACAGTGCCAGACACTTCTCGGCCCAATGCCCAAGCATCGCATCGGTACTCTCCAATATCATTTTCAAATATTGCATCGCCTCGCCGCTACCCTTACGCGCAGCCTCTATCAACAACGAAAAATATTTATCTTTTTCGCTATAGTTTGCACGCAGCCACGATTCGTATATATCCTTTACAATATATTTCACCATATGATTAATACTGCAAAATTAATTATGCACCATCAGCAGGCTGTCACCATCGCAAAGATACAAATAAAAAAGAGTGATTATAACTTTTCACTGTCGTTAATCACTCCTCGTCTACAATGCGCAGGTCGTTGCGGCTGTCAATAACCAGTTTTTCGTAGCGGTCGCGCAAACGGGGCATGCGCGAGAGGCGTATGGAGAGCCTCACTACACATTCGTTGTCGAATATCTGCTCCACGATGCGGGGATTCTCCTCTTTTACGATGCGCAGCACGTCGTTGAGCAGAGGGTAAGAAAATTTCAGTAGAATTTCGCCGTTGATGGTCTTCTCGACATGCTCGGTGGCGTCGAGAGCCTCGGCTGCCGCTGCCTTGTAGGCAACGATAAGGCCGCTGGTGCCCAATTTTATGCCGCCAAAATAGCGGACAACAATCACAAGCACATTTGTAAGCTCGCGGCTGTCTATCTGCCCAAGGATGGGCTTTCCGGCTGTGCCCGATGGCTCGCCGTTGTCGTTGGCGCGGAAAAGTTCGCGTCGCTCGCCCAGGCGATAGGCGTAGCATACGTGTCGCGCGTCGTAATATTTTTTCTGACAGGCCTCGACCTCGCGTTTAACGTCGTCGAGTGTCTGCACAGGAATGGCAAAAGCGAGGAATTTACTCCTTTTTTCGGAGTAAATTCCCTCGCCTGCCACGTCTATGGTTTTATATATATCCTCTTCCAACATTGGCGTCGGATGTTATTTTAAGAGAGTTCGTGAATAACGAGTCCCGAGCGCAGTTTAGGCTCGAACCATGTGGTCTTGGGGGGCATGATGTTGCCCGAGTCGGCAATGTCCATAAGCTGCTTCATTGACACAGGATAGAGGGCAAGTGCCATCTTCATTTCTCCACTGTCCACGCGACGCTTAAGCTCGCCGAGGCCGCGGATACCACCTACAAAGTCTACGCGTTTGTCCGAACGCAAGTCCTTGATTCCCAAAATCTCGTCGAGTATGAGATTAGACGAGATTGTAACGTCGAGAACGCCTATGGGGTCGTTGTCGTCGTATGTACCCTCTTTGGCTGTCAGCGCGTACCACTGTCCGTCGAGGTACATTGAGAACTCGTGCAACTGCGCGGGCTTGTAGATGTCGGCACCCTTGAGAGTAACATCGAAATTCTTTGCCACTGCTGCGAGGAACTCCTCAACAGAAAGTCCGTTGAGATCTTTTACCACGCGGTTGTAGTCGATGATTGTAAGCTCGCTCTCGGGGAAGCACACTGCCATAAAGTAGTTGTACTCCTCGTCGCCGCGGTGGTTGGGGTTCTGCTCGGCCTTCTCTTTGCCCACGAGTGCTGCCGCCGCCGAACGGTGGTGACCGTCGGCAATGTAGAGAGCGGGCATCTTGGCAAATTCTGCTGTAACCACTGCAATATCCTCGTCGTTGTCGATTACCCAGAATTGGTGGCCGAAGCCGTCGAGCGCTGCCACGAACGAATATTCGGGCTCACCGGTTATATATTTAGCTATCAGCGCCTTGAGAGTATCATTATCTGGGTAGGCAAGGAACACAGGCTCTATGTTTGCGTTGTTCACGCGAACGTGCTTCATGCGATCCTCCTCTTTGTCGCGGCGAGTAAGCTCGTGCTTCTTGATGGTACCGTCCATGTAGTCGTTCACATATGTGCAGACAACAAGGCCATACTGTGTCTTTCCGTTCATTGTCTGAGCGTAGATGTAATACTGCTCTTTGGCATCCTGAACGAGCCAGCCGTTGTTCTTGAACTTTGCAAAGTTCTCGGCAGCCTTGGCGTAAACCTCGGGCGCATGCTCGTCGGTGCCTACGGGAAAGTCAATCTCGGGACGTATAATGTGGTACAATGACTTTTCATTGTCACCGGCCTCGGCACGTGCCTCGTCAGAGTTGAGCACGTCATAGGGACGGCTCTGAATATCCTCGACAATGGCTTTGGGAGGTCTTATTCCTTTAAAAGGTTTTACGATTGCCATAGTCCTGAGATTTTATTTGTTCAAACGGAATCTCTCGCAACCCTCCTCGAAGTAAGCTACAATCTGCTTGGCAGCGGCAATACCTGCGTTGATATTTGCCTCGGCTGTCTGCGCACCCATCTTCTTGGGTGTCGCAAAGTAACGGCCCTCGAATTTAGCGAACTCCTCGGCTGCAACGGGAGCAATGTCTGTTGCATATTTGAAGTCGGGACGCTCGGCCATAACCTCGAGAAGCTCGGGCTCGTTGATAACCTCTTTGCGGGCGGTATTCACGAGGAATGCGGGCTTGGGCATCTGCATGAGCAGCTCCTTGCCAATAGACTGCTTGGTCTCGGCTGTTGCGGGGAGGTGCAAAGAGACAACATCAGATGTTGCGTAGAGCTGCGCGGGTGTCTCGCACCAGATGCAGCCTGCCTCTTCTACAGACTCTTTTGTAACAAACGCGTCGTAAACGGCAACGTTCATTCCGAAGCCCTTGGCGATGCGTGCAACGTTGCGACCAACGTTACCGAATGCGTGGATACCGATGGTGCGGCCTTTGAGCTCGCAGCCGGCAGCGCCGCTGAACATTCCGCGAGCCATGAATACCAACATTCCGAATACAAGTTCGGCAACAGCATTGGCATTCTGTCCGGGGGTGTTCATCACGCAGATGTTGTTTGCTGTTGCTGCAGCGAGGTCTACATTGTCGTAGCCGGCACCTGCGCGAACAACAATTTTCAGATTCTTGGCAGCAGCCATAACCTCGGCGTCGACAATGTCGCTGCGGATGATGATTGCATCAACGTCGGCAACAGCCTCGAGCAACTGCTGTTTAGATGTATATTTCTCGAGCAGCACAAGTTCGTAACCTGCTGCGTCGGTAACTTCACGTATTCCTTTAATAGCAACGGGAGCAAAAGGCTTTTCCGTTGCAACCAATATCTTTTTCATAAATTACTTTCCTTTTTATTAATGATTTCTCTCGAACTCCTTCATGCAATCAACAAGCGCCTGCACTGCCTCCAGAGGAAGAGCATTGTAGCAAGATGCGCGGAAACCGCCAATTGAACGGTGACCTTTGATACCCACCATGCCTTTTGACGTTGCAAATGCCATAAACTCGGCCTCGAGCTCTTTGTACTCGTCGGCCATCACAAAGTCGATGTTCATGTAAGAGCGGTCCTCAACGTCGGCTGTGCCCTTGAAGAACTTGTTGCGGTCGATCTCGCCATAGAGCAATTCGGCACGAGCCGCTGCGCGACGCTGCATTTCGGGTACACCACCCTGCTCCTTAATCCAGCGGAGTGTGCACATTGCCGAGTAGATGGGCAATACGGGAGGAGTGTTGAACATTGAGCCATTCTCAATGTGTACACGATAGTCGAGCATTGTGGGGATTGTACGTGACACCTTTCCGAGAGCGTCGTCCTTTACAATGACGAAAGAGACACCCGAGGGAGCGAGGTTCTTCTGCGCACCACCATAGATACAAGCATATTTGCTTACGTCAACGGGACGAGAGAATATGTCCGAAGACATGTCCGCAATCAGAGGCACGGGAGAGTCAATGTCGCGACGAATCTCGGTACCATAGATTGTGTTGTTTGTGGTGATGTGGAAGTAGTCGGCATCGGTGGGAATCTCGTAGTTCTTGGGAACGTAGCAATAGTTTCTGTCCTTTGACGATGCAATCTCCACAGCCTCGCCGAAGAGCTTGGCCTCTTTCATAGCTTTGTTGGCCCATGTACCTGTGTTCAGGTAAACTGCCTTCTTCTCCATGAAGTTGAAGGGAATCATGCAGAACTCGAGGCTTGCGCCACCACCGAGGAAAATCACTGAGTAACCTTCGGGAATATCGAGCAACTCTTTGAAAAGAGCCTGAGCCTCGGGAATTACAGGCTGAAAATCTTTTGAACGATGGCTGATTTCCAATATAGAGAGTCCGATTCCGTTAAAATTCTGTACAGCTTGAGCAGTCTGCTCAATCACTTCGCGCGGCAAAATAGAGGGGCCGGCGTTAAAATTATACTTTTTCATATTTTTATATATGTTAACAAATATGTTTAAACTTATTAATTAATTTTTCAAAACACAAGGGCGCAAAGGTATCTATTCTTTTTGAAAAAACAAATTTTCGATACAAATTAATGAAATTATTTTAACCGCACTACGATTTTATAACTTCTATGATGGTCTTCATGCCCTTAATCTTCTCATTCGCAACGGCCGAGAGCAAGGGCTTTACTCTGCCGCGACGCACTGCAATATATGAATAACGGTCGTACACGACAATAGTTCCGAGGTCGGCGGGCTTTGCACCACCCTTTTTCATGAAGAATCCGGCAATGTCGCCGCGGCTAATCTTGTCGCGCTTGCCTTTTCCTATATATACTACCTGCCATTTTGCCTCGACGGGCATGGGGATGGGCTGCGCAAGATTGAAGGTGGGCGTCTCTTCCGAAATATATTCGGGCAGCGAGCCACCCTCTATGTAGAAAGCATACACGGCACCCTCGGCGCTCCAGCGCGCAGTACGTCCGTTGCGATGAATGAAGCTCTCTTCGTTCACAGGACGCTGATAGTGAACTACGTGCTTAACGTCGGGAATATCGAGTCCGCGCGCAGCAAGGTCGGTGCAAACGAGCACCGCAGCACAGCCGCTCTTGAACTTATAGAGGGCAAGCTCGCGCTGTTTCTGCTCCAAGCCTCCATGATAGACAATCACCGAAATTCCCTTTTTCTTGAGGAAAGAGCCAACCTCGTCGACCATCTCTCTGAAATTGCAGAAGACGATTGCCGACTCGCCACGCATCAGGCACACGAGCGACGCAAGCGCGTCGAGACGCTCTTTCTGTGTAGTGCGCACAAGGTAGAAGGCAGTGCGTTCCTGAGGCTTTTCGACAACATCTGTAAAGTCGAGCTTCGCAAATTCGGGCGACGACACGAAACGCGACAATTCGTCCGAGTCGGTTGCCGAGAAGAGGAAGCGACGCACAGCGCTGGGCATCTGCGAGAGCAACTGTTCCATCTCCTCTTTAAAGCCAAGTTCAAGAGACTTGTCGAACTCGTCGAAGACAAGAACAGAGGCTGCATCGACCGAGAATGTGCCGCGCGAAAGATGGTCGTTCAAGCGGCCGGGAGTAGCAATTACAATGGCAGGCACCGCACCCTTCATCGTAGCAATCTCCTCGTTCACCGAGCGACCACCATGCAGACAAAGAGCCTGAAAGCCCGTAGCCATCATCTTCCAGACATCGGCCACCTGGCGCGCAAGCTCGCGCGTGGGAAGCACCACCACAGCCTGAACTCCGCGCTCATCCTCGAGCAGAATCTCGAGCAGAGGAAGAAGATAGGCAAGAGTCTTTCCCGTACCCGTGGGCGAGAGTACAACAACGTCACCTCCGTCGCGCACCGCGCCAAGCGTACGCAACTGCATCTCATTCAACATCTCTACACCCACAGCATCGAGTGCCCGATGCTGTCTCGCTGTTATTTCAATATCAAATTCATTCATACTTATAAAAAAACAAGATGCAAAGATAGTGCAAACGAACGTAACGCAAGCTTGCTTGCATGTTACAAAGTGAGAGCAGCCTATCTTCGCAAAAAAATTATATGCAAAGATAGTTGAGCCCATCTTTGCAAAAATCAGCGTGCAAAGTTACCACTTTATTATGAAACGAAAAAATTCCGCAACAAAATAAAAACCACGAAGATAACTTTTGCACGAACACTACAAAAATGTGAAAAAGTGACAAATACTGACTAAATATCACCACACGTCACAATAGCAGCGGCAACAATCTGCCAAATTGACACAACATTTAAAAAGAAATGACTAAATTTGCAAAAAATTACACAAAAACCATATTGGCAAGCTATTTGTTGCTTATACCAATGTAATAATATATAAGTACACTATGAGCAAAAACGAAAAATATCAGGAAAACAACGAGGAGATTACCGACAACATCCAAAACACTCCCCAGGAGGAGAGCGTAAACAACGAGAACATTGTCGGCGAAGAGGCTCTTGACGAAAAGAGCGAGCTCCAGTTGAAACTCGCCGAGGCGGCCGAGAAAATCGCCACCCTTGAAGATAAATACCTCCGTCAGGCAGCAGAGTTCGACAACTACCGCAAACGCACCATGAAGGAGAAAGCCGAGCTTATAAAGAACGGCGGCGAGCGTGCGATAGAATCGATACTGCCCGTGCTCGACGACTTTGAGCGTGCCATCGCCACAATGGAGAAGAGCGAGAATGCAACAGAGCTGCGCACAGGCGTAGAGCTCATCTACAACAAGTTCGTGAGCATCCTCAAGCAGAATGGCCTGCAGAAGATTGAGACCGAAGGAAAGGATTTCGACACAGATTTCCACGAGGCGATAGCAATGGTACCCACCCCCGACGAATCGCTCAAAGGAAAGGTGCTCGACTGCATACAGACAGGATATATATTAAACGACAAAGTAATACGTCACGCCAAAGTGGCAGTAGGCGAATAACACAAACATGGCAAAAAGAGACTACTACGAAGTGCTTGGCGTGGAGAAAAACGCCACAGCCGATGCCATAAAAAAGGCATACCGTAAAAAAGCAATTCAATACCACCCCGACAAGCAGAAAGACAAGAGCGAGGCCGAGCAGAACGAGGCCGAGGAGAAGTTCAAAGAGGCTGCCGAGGCATACAGCGTACTGAGCGACCCCGACAAAAAGGCACGTTACGACCAGTTTGGACACGCAGGCATGGGCGGTGCTGCAGGTGGCGGAGGCTTCGGCGGATTCGAGGATTTCGACCTTAACGACATCTTCAGCAGCGTCTTCGGACAGGGATTCGGCGGCGGAGGCTTCGGCGGATTCGGTGGCTTTGGTGGCGGTGGCGGCGGTCGTGCCCAGCAGACACGTTACCGCGGCAGCGACCTTCGCGTGAAGGTGAAGCTTAACCTGCAGGAGATTTCCACAGGAGTGACAAAAAAGTTCAAGCTGAAGAAATATGTGCAGTGTACACACTGTAGCGGCAGCGGCGCACAGGGCAACGCCACAGAGACCTGTCCCGAATGTAAGGGAACGGGCCGCGTGATACGCACCCAGCAGAGCATCTTCGGAATGATGCGCACCGAGGCAGCTTGTCCCAAGTGCGGCGGCGAAGGAAAGATCATCAAGGACAAATGTCCCCACTGTAGCGGTGACGGCATTGTAATGGGAGAGGAGGTTGTTGAAGTAAACATTCCCGCAGGCGTTGTCGAGGGCATGCAGCTCTCTATGCGCGGCAAAGGAAACGCCGGCAAACGCAACGGCGTAAACGGCGACCTTCTTATACATATAGAAGAGGAGAAACACCCGCAGCTCATCCGCGACGAGAACGACCTTGTCTACAGCCTGTTGCTCGACATTCCCACAGCTACCCTCGGAGGCGTGGCCGAGATTCCCACCATCGACGGAGCGGCGCGCGTGAACATCGAGCCCGGAACACAGCCCGGCAAGGTGCTGCGTCTGCGTGGCAAGGGATTGCCCGCCGTAAACGGATATGGCCGCGGCGACATTGTGGTGAACGTCAGCGTATACATTCCCGAGACGCTATCCAAGGATGAGAAGAAGAGCATGGAGAACTTTAAGAACTCCGAGAACTTCAAGCCCTCGACAAGCATCAAGGAACAGATATTCCGTCGTTTCAGAAAATTGTTCGACTAAAGAATCAAATATAGAAAAATGACATACGAAGAGACTGTCGATTATCTATTCAACTGCGCTCCGCCCTTCCAACAAGTGGGCGGAGCTGCTTATAAAGAGGGGCTCGCCAACAGCATCGCCCTCGACGACCACGCAGGCAACCCCCATCGTAAGTTCCGCACGATACACGTTGCGGGCACCAACGGCAAGGGCTCGTGCTCGCACACTCTTGCTGCCACACTGCAGGCAGCGGGCTACAAGGTGGGCCTGTACACGTCGCCCCATCTTATAGACTTCCGCGAGAGGATACGCGTGAACGGAGTGCCCGCAAGCAAAGAGTTTGTCGTTGAGTGGGTGAAAAACGAAAGACCCTTCTTCGAGCCCCTGTGCCCCTCGTTCTTCGAGCTTACTACAGCAATGGCATTCAGTTACTTTGCCCGCGAGGCAGTGGACGTTGCAGTGATAGAGGTGGGCCTCGGCGGACGACTCGACTGCACAAATATCATCGCCCCCGACCTGTGCATAATAACCAACATCAGCCCCGACCACGTACAGTTCCTGGGCAACAGCCTCGCCTCGATAGCCGGCGAGAAGGCGGGAATCATAAAGCCCGGCACCCCCGTAGTCATTGGCGAAACAACGCCCGAGACACGCGAAATTTTTGCACAAAAGGCGGCGCAGGAGCAGGCGCCCATCATTTTTGCCGAGGAGAATAGCCTTATAAAAAATGCGACACCCACAGTCACCGGCTACAGATACGAAACAACACTCTTCGGCACCATCGACGGAGAGCTTGGCGGCGACTATCAGGTGAAGAATGCAAACACCATACTCAATGCTCTTATGCGTCTGATCGGCCTGGGCTACAACATCAGTGACGAGAGCATAAAGAAAGGATTCTCAAACGTTTGCGCCACCACCGGACTTATGGGACGCTGGCAGATATTGGGCACCGAGCCCAAGACCGTATGCGACGCGGGACACAATATTGGCGGAATAAAATACATCGTCAACCAGCTGAAGCGAGAGAAATACGCAACCCTGCGCATAGTCTTCGGAATGGTCAACGACAAAGAGATTGACGAAGTTCTCGCCATGATGCCCCAAGAGGCCACATATTACTTTACACAGGCAAGCATACGACGCGCCCTGCCCGCCGAGCAGATGAAAGAGAAGGCTGCCACCCACGGGCTCGTCGGCACGCACCACCCCACGGTGGGCGAGGCGCTACAGGCAGCCCGCACCGACGCATCACCCGACGACCTAATTTTCATCGGAGGCAGCTGCTTCATTGTGGCTGACCTTTTACAAGAGATGCGATAAGTCGTATATCTATTATATATATTGAAAAACAGAACTATTGTTTAACTTAAAATAAATATTAATATGGGAACAATTATTTGGTTAGCAGGTATTTTCTGCTCCATTTGGTGCGTGTTGGATATCTTCAAAAAGCCCATCAGCATTGTAGGTAAGCTCATTATGACAGTTATTGTATTGGCTACAAGCTGGCTGGGCCTGATACTCTACTATTTCTGGGCACGTCACCATGTAACTTCATGGTTCAAGTAACAGAAATAGCCAAACAAGAGTGTGCCTGCGATTCCACAGGCACACTCTTGTTTTTATACGTAAATATTTTATAACAGCCAAATATATAAAATCAAATAAAATAGTACACTCTTTACACAGAAAGAGAGAATAAAAACAGCACAAAATTCCAACAACTAAATAATAAGGATAAAAAACATCGCGCTTTATTTTGCTAAAAGATATATTTTTATTTTATTTGCAAAATAGTTGCGTAATAGGGCAAATATGTATCCCTCTTCCGCATAAACAATAACCAAACGCAATAAAATTAAAAATATGAGTTGCTGCAAAAGAAACCTTTCGGGGCTCAAAGCCGCCGATTTCAAAAAGAGCATAAAAGGTAAAAAAACCGCTCTTTACATTCTCAAGAACAACAAAGGTTGTGAAGTCGCCATCACCAACTACGGAGGCACAGTCCTTAGTATCATGGTACCCGACCGTAATGGCAATTACGCTAATGTAATTCAGGCACACGACAGCATTGAAAATCACATCAACAACAATCCCGAGCCTTTCCTCAGCACCCTTGTGGGACGTTACGGTAACCGCATCTGCAAAGGCAAGTTCTCTATCGACGGACAAGAGTACCAGCTTGCGATAAACAACGGCCCCAACCATTTGCACGGTGGTCCTACAGGATTCCACGCACGCGTTTGGGACGCAGAGCGCATCGACGAGCAGACATTGAAGCTCAACTACGTATCGGCCGACGGCGAAGAGGGATTCCCCGGAAATCTTGATGTAACAGTCGTTTACACATTCACCGACGACAACGAACTTAAAATCGACTACACAGCGACAACCGACAAAAAAACCATCGTGAACCTCACAAATCACGGATTCTTCTCACTCTCGGGAATCGCTAACCCCACAGCTACAATCGACAATCTTATCTGCGAAATCAACGCAGACAACTATATTCCCATCGACGAGACATCTATTCCCACAGGCGAAATTGCCCCTGTCAAAGGCACTCCCTTCGACTTTACCACTCCCATGGAGGTTGGTGCGCGCATCGACGCCGACGACCAGCAGATTAAGCACGGCGCAGGTTACGACCACTGTTGGGTACTCAACAAGAAAGAGGCCGGAGAGCTCAGCTTCGCAGCAAAAATCACCGAGCCCGTAAGCGGCCGTACGATGGAAGTATACACCACAGAGCCCGGCGTACAGGTGTACACCTCAAACTGGCACAGTGGCTTCGCAGGAGCACACGGAGCAACCTTCCCCCGTCGCAGCGCCATCTGCTTCGAGGCACAGCACTACCCCGACAGCCCCAACCGCGACAACTTCCCCAGCGTAATATTGAATCCGGGCGAGACATACACCCAGACTACAATTTACAAATTCGGAATTGCAGAATAAATTCAATCAACAATAATTAACAATTAAATTTTAAAAAATTATGGAACAAAAAAAGAAAAATGGAGCTGTCATAGCTATTGCTGCTATGGTGTTCCTCTTTGCAATGATTTCCTTCGTTACTAACATGGCTGCGCCATTTGGTACAATTTGGAAATTGAAGTACGAGTGGGCCGGAATGGTTGGTAACCTTATGAACTTTGCAGCTTACCTGTTTATGGGTATCCCCGCAGGTATGATGATCACAAAGATCGGTTACAAGAAAACAGCATTGGTTGCTCTTGCTCTCGGTTTCATCGGTGTTGCTGTACAGTACGGCTCAAGCACAATGAACGCTGACGCTATCGGCGCATACGTTGTTTACCTCCTCGGTGCGTTCATCTGCGGTTTCTGTGTATGTATCCTCAACACTGTAGTTAACCCCATGCTCAACCTTATGGGTGGTGGCGGTAACAAAGGTAACCAGCTCATCCAGATTGGTGGTTCACTGAACTCATTGGCAGCTACACTTACTCCTATGCTCGCAGGTGCAATGATTGGTGAGATTACAAAAGACACAAGCATGGGTGACGTTTCAATGCTCCTTATCATTGCTATGGCTATCTTTGCTGCTTCATTCGTAATCATCTACCTCACAAAGATTGACGAGCCCGAGACAGAGAAATCAAACGTTGTTGAAGGTATCAAAGGCGCTCTTAAGTACAAACACCTTGTATTGGGTATCATCGCTATCTTCTTCTATGTAGGTATCGAGGTAGGTATCCCCGGACAGTTGCTTTTCTACTTGAGTAAACCCGTTGCTGACGGTGGCGTATTGGGTAGCGCTGCAATTGCAGGTGTTATCGCAGGTTTCTACTGGTTGTTGATGCTCGTAGGTCGTCTTACAAGTGCATTCATCAGCGGTGCTGTAAGTTCTCGTGCACAGCTCACAACTGTTTCTGCTGTAGCTCTCATCCTTTTGGTTGCTGCTATCTTCATGCCCGAAACATCAACAATTACATTGGCAGGTGCAAATGTTCCCTTCAAGGTGGCTCTGATTGTTGCTTGCGGTCTCTGTACATCAGTTATGTGGGGTGTTGTCTTCAACCTTGCAACAGAAGGCCTCGGCAAATACACAGCTGCTGCATCAGGTCTCTTCATGACCATGGTTGTTGGTGGTGGTATCATGCCTTTCATCCAGAATATTGCTGCTGATACAATCGGCGATATCAACAGCTACTGGATCGTTGTAGCAATGTTGGCATACATGCTCTTCTACGCTCTCGTCGGTTCAAGACCCTCAAAGAAATAATTTAAAACAAACATATTTTTTAACTTTCTTAAAATTTACATACTATGGATATAGAATTTGTAAGAAGTCGCTTCATCAAACACTTCGACGGAACAACAGGAAGCATCTACGCATCTCCCGGTCGTATCAACCTCATCGGTGAGCACACTGACTACAACAACGGTTTTGTATTCCCCGGCGCTGTAAACAAAGGTATCATGGCCGAGATTAAGGCTAACGGCACTGACAAAGTTTGCGCTTACTCTATCGACGAGAAAGACTATGTAGAGTTCGGCTTGAACGAAGAGGATGCACCCCGCGCTACATGGGCAAGATACATCTTCGGTGTTTGCCGCGAAATGATCAAGCGTGGTGTTCCCGTTAAGGGCTTCAACACTGCATTTGCAGGTGATGTACCCCTCGGTGCAGGTATGTCTTCTTCTGCTGCTTTGGAGAGCACATTCGCTTTTGCGATGAACGACATGTTCGGTGACAACAAGATCGACAAATTCGAGCTTGCTAAGGTTGGTCAGGCTACAGAGCACAACTACATTGGTGTAAACTGCGGTATCATGGACCAGTTTGCAAGTGTATTCGGTAAGGCTGGTAGCCTCATCCGTCTCGATTGCCGTTCACTCGAGTACTCTTATTTCCCCTTCAAACCCGAGGGTTACCGTCTCGTTCTTTTGAACACTTGCGTTAAGCACGAGCTCGTAGGTTCTCCCTACAACGAGCGTCGTCTCTCTTGCGAGCGCGTAGCTGAGGTTATCAAGGCTAAATATCCCGAGATTACTTCTCTCCGTGACGCTAACTTCGAAATGCTCGAGGAGGTTAAGGCAGAGTTGAAACCCGAGGATTACAGCCGTGCAAAATATGTTATCGGTGAGGTTCAGCGCGTGCTCGACGTTTGTGCTGCTCTCGAGGCCGGTGACTACGAGACTGTAGGTAAGAAGATGTATGAGACACACTTCGGTTTGAGCAAGGATTACGATGTAAGCTGCGAGGAGCTCGACTTCTTGGTAGACGTTGCTATCGACTGCGGCGTTACAGGTTCTCGTATGATGGGTGGCGGCTTCGGTGGCTGTACAATCAACCTCGTTAAGGACGAACTCTATGAAATGTTCACAGAGAAGGCTAACGAGCTCTACAAAGAGAAATACGGCAAGCTTCCCAAGATCTACGACGTTGTTATCGGCGACGGTTCACGTAAGATCTGCTAATAAAAAGCAAACGTCCCTTACGGGGCAATATATATTAAGAGAGCGTGTAGAAATACACGCTCTCTTAATGTTTTTATATGAATTTATTCGTATCTTCGTGGTTGTAAAAATAGGAGGAAAGATGGCTAACAGTTATTTCAGATTCAAGCAATTCACCATCAATCAGGAGAGGTGTGCAATGAAGGTGGGCACCGACGGCTGCCTGCTGGGAGCATGGGCCGATCTTGGGCCCGGCCGCAGGATTCTCGACGTAGGCTGCGGCAGCGGACTAATAGCCATAATGGCCGCGCAACGTTGCGCCGAGGCACGCATCACAGGCATCGAGCTCGACGAGGATGCAGCGTCGCAGGCACGCGAAAATGCCGCCGCTTCGCCCTGGGGCGAGCGCATAGAAATTGTACACGAGGATTTCTTGAAATACACGCCCGACGAGAAATTCGACACTATACTGAGCAACCCTCCCTACTTTTCCAACAGCTTAAAATGCCCCGACGACAAGCGCGCAAAGGCCCGCCACGACGATTCGCTCGCGAGCAGCGACCTACTGTCGCACGCACACTCGCTGCTGACTGACGGCGGCAGATTGTCGGTGGTTATTCCCGCCGAGCAGAGTGAGACGTGGCGCGCACAGGCAGCCGACACAGGCCTGCAACTGACAAAGATAGTCTACGTACACACACGCCCGGCAGCAGCGCCCAAAAGGGTGCTTATGGAGTTCACGAAGAGCAGAGAGTGCGCCACCGTCTGCGAAACAAAATTCATTTTGGAAGAGGAGCCAGGAAAATACTCCGAAGAGGCTGTCAGACTGCTGCAGCCATTCTATCTTAAACTATAATCGACGTTTCTTGTCGTTCGTCTGCCACGGCAGAGAGATAAATTTGTCGCTGATATCTACCGGGAAAGAGCCGTTGAAGAGGTCGAAGAACTGCTTGTACACAGGCACAGGCTGATACATTCCGTCCCAATCGGGCACGGCAAGCACCTTCATTCCGTTGGGCACAGCCTCGACGAAAAGTTCGGCTTCCATTTCCATAGGTTCTCCATCGAAGTGCACCACTCCGGGAGCTTTACGACGCACCTTCAGCCATTTTGTATTAATCATTTTAATATGGCTATTCTGGTCGATATTATTGTTGAGCACCTGATTGATGAGAATAGGAACATCCACAATCGAGAAAGGCTTCAGAATAGTCACGCTCAGCAGTCCGTCCTTCATCGATGCCTGAGGCGCAATGTAGACATTGTTTCCATATTGCGCAGCATTGCCGCAAGCGATGAGAAAAGCCTTGTCGTTTACCGAGCCCTGCTCGTACTCAATCTCGTAGACCTCGGGCTTATACATTGCAAGATCGTGAAAAGCCTTATTTATGTACCCGATGAATCCGCGGCGTTTACCCTCGGCGAAACTGCGGCTGACAAGAGCATCGAAACCCATTCCGCAGGTGCAGAAGAAAGGAGTGCCGTTAATCTTGCCGTAATCTACCGCAACCGTCTCGGAGCGATTGATAAAATCCAGAGCCTTGTTAATATCCATGGGAATACCCAGGTGACGCGCAAAGCCGTTACCCGAGCCGCAGGGCAGAATTCCAAGCGCAGTATCGGTGCCCACCAGCGAACGGGCAACCTCGTTCACAGTGCCGTCGCCACCAACGGCAACAACAGCATCTACGCCCTGCTCTACAGCGCTTCTCGTAAGTTCGCAAGCATGGGCAATGTATCTTGTCTCGGCAATGGCAAAATCGAATTTGTCCTTGTCGATACGCGATTCAATAAGCTTAGGAATCGAACGTTTGCTGCTAACGCCCGACTTTGGATTTATAAGAAACAACAGACTTCTTTTGCCCATGAATACTTTATTTTTCTCTTTTTTTCGTTGCAAAGATAGTGCAAGCGAACGCAACGCAAGTTTACTTGCAGGTTGCTACGTGAGCGCAGCCTATCTTCGCAGACAACGTCTGCAAAGATAATTTAAAACTTTGTAAAAATTCAGACAAACAGATAAATAATTTCTAATCCGCTACGCAACGAAAAGCAATCGCACGATTATATATATAGGCAGCAGCACAGGAATAGAGAATCGCGCAATGTATCCGAAGAAACCCGGCATTTCCACCCCATCCTGCTCGGCGATGGATTTTACCATAAAGTTAGGGCCGTTGCCAATGTAGGTCATCGCACCAAAGAACACCGCACCGATGGATATTGCCACAAGATAGGCCTCGCGCACTCCACCCACAAGGTCGGTACATCCGGCCGAAAATTCGAGAGCCAATGTGTGGAACGCCACAGCCGTGGGAGTATTGTCGAGGAACGAGCTCAACGCACCCGTAACATAGTAGAATCCCGAAGGCGACGAAATTCCAATCTCGCACGCATGAGCCTGCAGATAGAGCAATGCAGGAGTCATCGTTGCAAAGACGCCGAAGAAAAGAATAATAACCTCTGTCAGCGGCTCCCACGAATAGAAATTCGACACACGCACATTCTTCGCCGTCGAATACCACGAAGCGGCAGCCATCACCAGAAGCACAAACTCGCGCAACAGCTTAATGTATATTGGAGCATTCTCGTCGGCCATGGCAGGAATATAGCCGGTGTTCACATAAGCAACCGTAAGCACCACTCCTGCAAGGAAATAGAAGTTCGTAGCACCCTTGCAACGCACCATCGCACCATCGTGTCCCTCCACGGGACGCTCATGGCTCGCACCCTCCTTTCTATAAAGGTATTTATCCACACAATAATAGATGAGCAGCATCACACCCCCCACCAGCATCCACGCAGGATAGAGGCCCGAAAACCATTCAAACGGCACTCCGCGCAAAAAAAGCATAAAGAGAGGAGGATCGCCAAGCGGAGTGAGCAATCCGCCGCAGTTGGCCACAAGAGCAATGAGGAAAAGCATAAGATGGGCCTTGTACACACGATGCTCGTTCATACGCAGCAACGGACGCACCAACAGCAGCGCCGCTCCGGTGGTACCCATTATCGACGCCAGCAGATAGCCCACAAGCAGCATCATTGTATTCGCAAAAGGCGTGGGAGAAAGGTTCAGTCGTATGTGTATTCCGCCGGTGATTACAAAAAGCGAGCCCACAAGAACAATGAACGGCACATAGTCGAACACCATCTGGTGCACAACCTCGTGAGTGTAGCCGGCATTCACAAGATAGGCGATTGTCGGCACGGCGAGGACCAGCGAATAAAGAATTTTATTAACATCCTTTTCCCACCAACGAGGGGCAACAAGCGGGCCAATGGCAATGCCCAGCAACATGAGAACAAAAGGTATAAGCACCCACAAAGCAATCGGTTCCATGTAAATTTACAAATTAAAATTACAAACCCGGCAGCCACTCGTCAAAAGAATAAAAATTCTTGTCAAACAGACATTTAAAATGGTTACCCGTACAAGGGAGAGGTATTCTCTCTGTTTCCGCTACAAATGTAATATATTTTTTCTAATATACTATAACATTCTGCAAATAGCTGCAAGAGAAAATGCATTATGCACGGTTGGCCATCCCTTGCCACACAGCCCTACCCTTTAATTGTAGAATTGGAACATTTCGTACCACTCGGCCTTGGCCTTTCCCAGTGCACTACCCTGCTGGGCAGCCTTCTTATAATATTGGTAGGCCTTAATGTCACTCTCCTTTACTCCGCGACCCTTTTCGTAGCACTCGGCAACCTGTTCCTGGGCCTCAATATGGCCGTTGTTCGCAGCGTGCAACAATCTCTCGAAACGCATCTTTTTGCTCTTCTTAAAATAACGGCCGCTCTTGTGACATTCGGCAATCTTGAACTGAGCCTGTGGGTTTTTAAGTGCGGCAGCAAGAGTAAAATATTTCACTGCCAGGGATTTTCTCGTTGCACGTTTCTTGAGCCCTGCAACAGAATCAAGATGCTCATGGTGACAGCCCATTTTGTATAGTGCATAAGGCTCCTCTTTCTCGGCAGCAAGAGTGTACCACTCGATAGCTTTTGCACTATCTTTGGCTGTCAGCATTCCCTCTTCGTAGCATCGGGCAACGACTGTCATCGATTTTACATAGCCACTGTCGGCGGCAATATTGTACCATTTGAATGCCAGCGTATCGTTCGCAGCTGTTCCGCAGCCGTTTGCGTAGCAGTTTGCAAGATTGTGCATAGATGTCACTTCGCCCACATTGGCTGCCGCGCGGAACATCCGGAACGCCTTTACAGAGTCCTTTTCCGTGCCTTCGCCATTTGTGTAGCACACTCCCATGTAGAACATTGCAGTCGGATGCCCAAGGGCAGCAGCATCGTAAAAATTCTCGAACGCACTTTTGTACTCTTTTTCCTTGTATAATTTCAGTCCTTCATTTACACTCTTTAAACATTCGGCTATCAGGCGAGGATTTTTATATATAGTCCCTTTTTCCTTATTTTTTGCAAATAATTTTCGTTGCTCTTCGGTGAGCGTGCGAGTGAGGATATTAAGATCGCTGCCATATATTGTTCCGCCGCCACAGCCCTCTACGTTTACATTTATATTTTTTGCCACACTGCTGTTGCACAATTCAATGGTAGCCTTTCCACCGGCAGCCTTGGCCGATGGTACCCATATTAACGTGCGACGGAAGTCCTTTTCACTCGGTTGCGCACCTTTATAGTCGGGTGAGTAAAATTGCTTGCTCTCGCTGTAACCCTGCACGGACGTGTAGCGTTTGGTGCCGCCAATATGCAGTTCGGGAACAATGCCTTTCAGTTCCTCACCCTCTTCAAAAGGAATCATACAAGCAACGTAGTTAGGATGATAAGGCTCGGCTCCCGGGTGCGTCATTCGACCATACAGAGCCACTTCAATTGAATTACCATCATAGCCATCAACGCCTCCTCGGGTCTTCAAAGACATTTGCGAGAGGAAGCCCAAATAAAATTTCGCATACTGCAATTTATTGTCCAATGCGTGTCCTTTTCTCGTCCAATCGCCAAGAGTGTTTTTGAATTGTTTGCGGGTGCCAATGTCGCTACGGATAACAAAAGCCTTGAAATTGCCCATTTTTTGAGGTAGTTTACCCTTTATGTATTCTTTGTCCGGATGCGGTATTGAGTCGCGATTATACTCTCCGGCAACAACCATCAATTGCACCCAATAGGCCCAGTTGTAATTGTGGCGATACATTGCACTGCGCACTACATCGGCGGCCGTATATGAATTGCGGAACTGCTTCAATACAGGGGGCATCATCATAAAATATGCATTTTGGCGTTCTATGAGAGATCCAGCAACATGTCCTTCATAACTAGCCTCAGTTGTCAATCTATTATAATTCCAAAAACGAGTATTATTTATATATTTAATAAAATTACCTCCACGACCCCAATTTATACTATTTATAAAGCCCGGTGCACCCGGCTCATTTATTGTAGAATCGGAATACGATTCAATATTATAACTATTTGCAACCTCGCCTTCGTATCTGTCATATTTTCTCTCGCGCAGATAGGTTACATCCTGCGCATACTCCCACTCGTCAAGATAGTCGAAGCGCATTTCGCTGTGCGGCGGACGACTGTATCGCTCATGCTCTTTTGCTGCAGTAACTTCCACAGGAGAGAGCATATATTCGAACGGACGCAGCCTTATGCTTTTTGCTTCTTGTTCGCGCTTCTCTTTATCGGTGAGCGGCAGTCCTATATGGCGTTCCCAATAATCAAAAAGACGAAAAGCCGGAGAATAGTAACGATCGAGACAAAAAGAGAATATTGAATCCTGCATCTGGTCGCCTGTGACACTCGGGGTCAGCGTCGCTATTTTACGGCCATAGAAATCCTCGGCATTAATCTGAAAAATTCCATTTTCATCTGTCATAAATTCATAGCCAGTGATGGTGCTATCCTTGTAACTTATCTCAAACTGCGTAGGGTGATTACATTGTGGGTACAATATAAATTCTCCCACATTTCCCGGTGCTTTTTTAGGCACTTTTTTATAAAATGTTCCTTTTATGGTAATTCCCTTTTCCATTGGTTGGTCGAGCTTAACATCTTTCTTTGCCAATTTGCTCCAGTCGTAAGAGGTCCAACCATTTGTGAGCATAAGAAGATCAAGTTCTTTTGCGCGATTTTTGTTCGCGGGGTCAAAGTAGCGTGCCGCGTCGGGAATATAGCCTTTAAGCTCCGAGCCTAATAGCAGATAACTGTACATATTATGCGTGTAGGATGTCTGCTGACGGCCCGCAGCATCGCTAATAGAAAGAGAAAGTTCGGTATTTTCTTCGATGGGCTTGCCATCCTCTCTTTCGATTGTTACGCTGAACTTTTCGTGAGGCTTCAGCGACAGCTTGTGCAAAGGCTCACCATTGGCGGTTACTTTCAATTTCGCAGTCTCGCGGTCGCCAGGCTGGATATTTTCGTGCATCACAAAGAATTGACGCTCGGCAAGCGGCAGGCTGTCGTCCACAAACACAATCACGCGGTTCACACCCTCGCGCAAAGAATCTTTGTCGATGGTTATTATCTTTCCGTTGTTGTCAGAATAGTATTTCTGGTAATGAGAAAGTTCTCCACGATGAAGCACTGCGCAACCGAGGGCTGTAGAACTTTCGAGGTTGTTGCTTACTTTTATAGATATTTTCTGCTGCTCATCGGTAACTGCAATGGAAACTCCCTCTTTTTCTATTTTGGGAAGCTCGAATTTATGCTCTTTCTTTCCTCGCTTGAGTACCGCGTGGTATTTTACTCCCGTTTCGGGAGTCAGCAAGAATGTTCCCTTTCCCGCGTGGGTGGGCACGCTTCGTTGCAAAAGGTTTTTGCCCGCGTAAATATAGATTGTATCCTCGCCGGCAATGCCATCTTCGCCGCGAAGCTCGTAGGCGACGGTTGTTTCTATTCCATTTATAAGGTATCCACCCTCGGGGTAGAATTTAAGGTCAAGTTCGGGAAGTTCACTAGATATCCACTCGCCACGGTACATGAATCCTCTGCGGCGGTCGAGCATATTCTTAAAATCCCAGTTGTTGCCATTAACCTTGTCGAAAATGGGAAATACGCGGCTGAACACCGCTTCCTTGCCCCAGTTGAGCATGTAGCGTGTATAGGCACGAATCTCATAGTAACCGGATAATAATAAGGGCTTTAGCTCAAACTCTCCGTTGCACGTTCCTTTCTCGTCTATCTTGTATTTCTTTGTCTCTACCACGTAGCCTTCGGGCGCCACAAGCTCTACGTACAGCACTTTACTCAATGTCGAGGGCGCGTCTTTCACTCCCTCGGTAACGTAGGCCTTGAACCACATTGTCTCGCCAAGATAATAGGCAGTATTATCAAAGTGCAAATACACTCTCTCCTGCGGGAAAAGGTTGTTCACCACCGCAGCGTTGAACGCCATTTTGTCGAGGCTCTTTTCATCAGCGTACGAGAAAAGGGCGACTAACAATAGTAGGGCTATATAGAGTAGCTTTTTCATTTTGTAAGATTTTCTGCCGCTAAAATACAATTCAATTTTGAAAGTTCAAAATTCCCTGTGCTTCGTTTCGTCTTTCGTATCTGTCATACGCCGGAAAACATGAAGCACAGAATAAAGCATAGATATAG
>JAFYPH010000052.1 GCA_017547585.1 Bacteroidaceae bacterium
GAACACCGTCGGTAACTTTTGCTTCTATTTTTGAAGTTTCAATGTCATCGGGGAGCACCAATGTCTGCTGGAATTTTGTATATGAGAATTCGCGGCGCAGATATCTGCCTTTGGGCTCTTCGTTGTTTGCTGGCTTCGCTGTTTCTTTCTGCTCTTCTTTCTGACCCTCTTTGTTACAGCAACAGTTGCAGCCTTTCTCCATGGTGATTGTAAGGTCGTTGTCTGCGTCCATCTGAATCTTGAAATCTGATTTTGTCATTCCCGGCGCAGCAACCTCAATAGTGTACTCTTTTTCATTTTCGAGTACGTTGATGGCAGGGGCGGTGGCGTTGGTGCGCACCATCCAGTTGTTGTCGAAAAAGTCGTTGAAAATGCTGGGAATCCAATGCTGTGTGGTTCCTCGTCTCATGGGCATGTTCATTTTTTTGATATTTTATTGGTTAAACAAAATGAACGGCGGCCGCAGCCAATGATACAGGTCCATCTTGTGATTCTGCTAAACTCATCTACTTTGCTGCAGAAATATTTTCGGAGCCAATGTCCCGAATACTGTATCGTCCCATCGTTGCTGACGGCCGTCGTTCGTAAGTAAAATGCTCTTTGTTGCCCGTTTGTTTGGATGGCCACACTATTTTATGCTTTTTTCAGCTTTCTATACAAAAAAAGCGAGACAGCTAAAAACTGTCTCGCTTCTTGGGATTTTATATGCTTTTACTTTTTCTTGCCGATAACCTCGAGCAGATGTCTTACGCCTGCCTCGAGCTGTGTATCCTTTCCTTTGATATTGTCCTCGGGAGAGTTGTAAACAAGAATGTCGGGCTGCAGCTCCTGATTCTCAAGATAGTTGCCGTTCTTGTCCTGAACACCCACCTGGGGAATTCCAAAGACAACTTCGCCGTTAATCTGACGCTCCCACCATACGGCAGTCATTGTTCCGGGGACGGGTGCTCCGATGAGCTTTCCGATACCCAATGCCTTGTAGACTGTGGGGAATCCGTGTGCGTTAGAGTAGTTGTCCTCGCAGATGAGTACAGCCGAGGGCTTGTTCCATTTGTTGAAGGGGTCGCTGCCGATGTACTTTCCGCGCGGAGTGAAGCGCTGGTACTCTTTGCCGTTGAGCAGTGTGGCAAGGTCGTCGTGCAGCCAGCCGCCACCATTGTGACGTGTGTCTACAAGCACAGCCTCTTTGTTGCGGTCGCGTCCCAAAATGTCTGAGTATGCGTTGCGGAAGCTCTCGCTGTCCATGTCTCTCACGTGTACGTAGCCGATGCGACCACCCGAGAGTGAGTCTACAATTTCGCGGCGACGCTCCACCCAACGTTTATAGCGCAAGTTATTCTCGGCTCCCTGAGTGATGGGCTTCACCCACTCCTCGAAACGCTCTTTTGTCTCGGGGTCGTAGAGCGCGAGAAGCACTCTCTTGCCTGCAAGATTCTCGAAGAGAGGGTAGTAGTCCTCGCCCTTCTTAATCTCTTTGCCGTTAACTTTCTCGATGATTGTTCCGGCCTTGATCTTTGTGTTTGCGCGTGTCAAAGGACCGCCTTTGATAATCTCCTTTATCTTGAGGCCGTCTTTATCGAATGTGTCGTCGTAGAATGCGCCGAGCACTGCTGTGTGGTAGTTGTTGCCGAAGCTTGCGCGTGCACCAGTGTGCGATGCGTTAAGCTCTCCCAAAAGCTCAGAGAGCATGTCCGCAAAGTCAACGTTGTTGCTTATGTGGGGGAGGAATTTCTTGTACTCCTTCTTGTAGAAGTCCCAATCGGTGTTGTGCAGTTCGGGGTCGTAGAATTTGTCCTTAACCTGCTGATAGACGTGGTTGAAGATGTATTCGCGCTCTTCGGCAGGGCGGTAGTTGAACTCTGCATTATAAGAAATGTTGTGAACGCCGTTGTTGCTGAGGTCGATGCGTTTCATTGCGCCTGTTGCAATGTAGGCGTATTTCATTTCTTTGTCGGTGATGAGTCGTCCCCAGCCGAGTCCGCGTACAACAATCTTGTCGCTGCCCTCGCGGAAGTTGCGCTCCCAGAGGTCTACGCCGCCTTCGAAGCTTGTGAGGTAGAGAAGTTTGTCGCCCTTCTTTGTGAGTACTGCGTCGCCAAGAGACGAAGAGTGTGTGGTGAGGCGGACGATGCGCTCTTTTCTGTTCTCGAGGTCGAACTTGAGCTCATCCTCTTTTTTCTCCTCGGCGTCCTCTTTTTTGTTCTCCTTTTTCTTCTTTTTATCCTTTTCTTTCTCCTCTTTTTCCTTGCGAGCCTTCTCTTCGGCCTCTTTCTGCAATTTCTCCATCTCCTCGGTAATTGCAAGCTCCTCTTTGTTCATGCGGAACTTGTCGTATGCGTCGGCGTCGAAGAACATGATGTATTCGTCGCGGTGGGCACCCCAGCTGCCGTGGCTGCGGTAGCCGGCTCTGTCCGAACTCCAGATCATTGCCTTGCCGTCGAGTACCCAACGGGGATTCTCGTCGCAGTAGCCGCTCTCGGTGAGGTTGTACATTTCACCTTTGCCATCGGCTTTTACAAGCACAATGTCTGTATTGTTCCATCCGCCTACGGAAATGTATTTTGCGAGGAACCATTTGCTGTCGGGTGACCATGTGTATGTCTGGTCGCCGTCGCTGTAAGAGTAGTTGTATTTTCCGTCGAGTACGGTGCGTACCTTCTTCGACTCAATGTTGTAGACGCAAAGGGTGGTGCGGTCCTGAAGGAATGCAATCTCTTTGCCGTCGGGTGAGAATGTGGGCTGGAAGGCTGCTTTTTCGCCAACTACCAGCGGCTCTTCTTTAATCTCTGTTGCGTATGTGAAATATTTGTCCTCTTTGCGTACAATCTCGCTCTTGTAGATGCCCCACTGTCCGTTGCGCTCGGCCGAGTAGATGATTGTGCGGCCGTCGGCGCTGATGTCTACGTTGCGCTCCTGCTCGGGAGTGTCGGTGATGCGACGTGTGCCGCTGTGGTCCATTGTTGTTACAAATACGTCGCCGCGCTGCACGAATGCAACCTCGTTGGTCTCTTTGCTCACTGCCATTGCCGATGCACCGCCGTTGAAGCTCAGACGTGAGGTTGAGGGCTGGCGAAGGTCGGCTGTGAGTGATACGTTCACCTTCTTGGGTGAGCCGCCATCCTTCACTGTGTAGATTTCTCCGTCAAAGGCGTAGCAAAGTGTGCCGTCGTTGGCTGCCGAGAGGAAGCGTACGGGGTGCTTGCTGTGTTTGGTTATCTGTTTTTGCTTGCCGGGCTCTGTGATTGACGAGCGGAAGATGTTGAAGCTGCCATCCTGCTCGCTCAAATAGTAGAAGCTGTCGCCATCGTTGCCCCACACGGGGTTTCTGTCCTCGCCGTTGAACGAGGTTACCTTTGTGAATTTGCGTGTGCCGTCTACGTTTGTTGCCCAAATGTCGCGGGTGATTGATGAACGGTGGTGCTTGCGCCATTTGTCCTCGTAACCTTTCTTGTCGTTGTAGAGGATTTTCTTTCCGCTCTTGTCGATGCTGATGGCCTCCATATACTCTGATGAGAAGAGTGAGGGGCGGCCGCCGTTTACCGATACTTTATACACCTGCTGGAAATTGCCGCTGGGGAATTGTCCGTAGTTTGCCTCGGGCATTATCTGCGCAGTGTAGAGAATCTCCTCGTTGTTGAGGAATGCTTCGGGGTACTCTGCTGCCGAGTTTGTGGTGAGGCGTTTGGGTACTCCTCCCTTTTTCGATACAATGTAAAGGTCGAAGCTGCCTTCGCGATTCGACGAGAATACGATGCTCTCTCCGTCGGGCGACCAGATGGGCGCAGTGTCGTAAGAGTTGAGCGATGTTATCTGTCTAGTCTCGCCTCCGGCGGCGGGAACTGTGAAGATGTCACCCTTGTAGGTGAATGCAATGGTCGAGCCGTCGGGCGAAATTTTACAGTTTCGCAACCACATGGGCGTCTCGCTTGCAAATGTGAATCCTGCCAATGCGCACAGGATTGTCAATAGCAAATTTCTTTTCATCTGATTATTTATTATGATTTTATGTTTCTCCTGTATATGTTTAACAAAGGTACGATAAAGGTCGCTATATGCAAAATTGCAGTGCATAAATTTATCTTTTTTGCCATATTATCATAGTAAGAGTGGCCCCGCAATGTTTGCGGGGC
>JAFYPH010000053.1 GCA_017547585.1 Bacteroidaceae bacterium
CCATAATGAGTGTGAATGTAATTGATGGAATAACCACTTTCAAGCATATGCATATATTTTAGCAATGCTGAATAATCGTGTTTCTTACGCATAAAATAAACCCCAAAAGTTTTTTGTCTAACTTTTGGGGTTCACTTCAAAATGAATCTGCTCCTTCTTTTTTATTTGTACCACGATGCGTACATCTTGTAGTCTTCGGCTATTCGGTCGATAATCTCGGAACGCTGTTTCTCGTCGACAGCCTTTATCTTTTTAGCAGGAACACCTGCATAAATATGTCCGCCCTCGACACGCATTCCCGAGGTTACAAGGGCTCCGGCAGCAACGATGGCTCCACTCTCCACGACTGCATTGTCAAGAACAATCGCCCCCATTCCTATGAGGCAGCTATCCTCGATTGTCGCTCCATGGATCACTGCATTGTGACCAATAGAGACGTTGTTTCCAATGTTTGTCTTTGAACGCTGATACAATGTGTGAACGACAGCGCCATCCTGTATATTAACTTTATTTCCTATGGTGATGCTGTTCACGTCGCCACGAAGCACAGCTCCGTACCATATTGAGCAGTCGTCACCCATTACAACATCACCAATGACCACAGCAGTCTCGGCAAGGAAGCAATTCTCTCCAAATTTGGGAGTCATTCCCTTAATCTCTCTTATTACAGCCATAATATTTTTTGTTTCGATAAAGATAGTGCAATTTGAGAGTATAAAAAAATAAACCCACCTCTTTTTTGCGTCCGGGCATCATTTGCACAATATTATCCTAAACATCCTCCATTCCTTTCAGAGTCTGCTTGAGAAACGCATCGAGACTATCGTCGTCGTTGTCACGCTCTTTATTCAATTTAACCAGAAAATCAGTCATTGTCTTTATTGCCTGATTAATCGTCGAGGGGTCTTCACAGTCGTTTGTCAATTTCTCCAAACGCTGTATGAGACGATGAAAGAGGGTAAGCATCTCACTGCGCACATCCTCAATCGTAATTTCTTCTTTTCTTACCTTTCTTACCATGCTTGTATAGTTTATTCACAAAGATACAGGCACAATGGGGGCAGCAGTTTGCGGGAATAACATTATCAGCCAGCAAAGTATGAAAATGTTATTTCTGCAACCTTGTTCGGCTGTTTCGTAATTTCTTTTGCAGCAAAAAAAACAAAATTATGAAACTATTAAGTGGAATTTTAACAGGGCTGACAGGAGGATTGCAGCTCTATTCGGGAGTGAAAAGGCTCTTTGGCGGCAGAGACCGCCGGGCCGATCGGATTATGGCAAATGCTCGCGCAGCCGAGCAGGCCTGGTACAAACGCAACTACTACAATGACTATTTCAATAGTAGTATGGCTCGTGCAGCGATGAAACGTGTCGAGGACACGCTCAGCAAGAACAGCGGACAGAACAGAGCCTATGCAGCAGTTACGGGAGCAACACCCGAGACAACGTTGGCGCAAAATGAGCAGGGGCTGAACACGATGGAGAGCATGATGACCAACCTCGCTGCACAAGAGAGCGACAGACGCTCCTCGGTCGACGCGCAGCATTTGCAGAATCAAAGTTCGCTGTACGAGCAGGAACTCAAGAACCTTACGTACGACGACACCGGCGTAGACCCCAATCTTAAAGGAGGATTATCGCTCATCGACAAAGCCATCGAAGGTGTAAATTGGGGCAACGAGTTCAAAAAACTGAAAAAGGAGAAATAGTGAGAAACAACCGTGCATCGAAAATGAAAAGAAATTCAGACTTCTTATACAATGCCGAGGCACTGATGCTCCTTGCCGAGTTTCTGCACAACGCACTCTTGTGGCGCGGGCACGGGCCCACAGTCGCCCTCGCACACAAAAAGCCGCGAAACATAGACAAACGCTTCGAAAAGGCTATGGAGCGTCTGCGCAAGAGTATCGACTGTCGCGCAAAGAGTGCCGACAGGCTGCTCAGATGCAAAATCTCAAGCATTGCCCTGCCTCGTGGAAACGAAACTGTGTGCATAAACATTTCAGCTTCGCCCAAGAAAAGTAAAAAGAAAAAAGTATAATCAAAAAACAGAAATCATGTTAGAGAACAATTCAGAAAACAGAGGAATCTATGGATACGCAAAGTCCAAAGAGAAAAAAATGATGGATACAATCCTCGACAGCGCAACACCCGCAAACGGAAAACCCATCGAGGGATTCGAGCCCGCAAAGGAACTTTCCGAAGTGGGGGAGACAGTGAACAGAATAGAGAACTACAACAATATGCTGGGCAACAAAGAGCAGCGCAGTGGACACTATTATAATGTTGCCCGCGAGAGCCTTGTACCCAAAGACACAGAAGAGCGCCGCCGACGCAGCTTTGTACTCTCGCGCAATATTGCCGACGATGCAGTGAGCGACTTTTACGAGAAGAGCGTTCGCCCCGAATTCGAGCAGCAACGCCTGCGTGCCGAGGATAATGCAAGGGAGAAATATAAAAATGCAGCATCGGTACCCGGCGCTAACCCCTTCTTGTCGCTTGGCGAAGCAAGAAAAGCTGCCGACCCTGCAAAAGTGATGGACGTAACAATGGAGCGACTCGACAACAATCAGCTGAACAAACTCGCCGACGCCTATGCACGCTACGGCGGCCTCGACACAGAAAGCTACCGCGATGCGGTGCTGAAGCCCGGCATCGAAAATCGCATGTACAATGAATATGTGAAAGAGAATACCCCCAAGAGCAGCCTCGAGTACATTGCCCGCAGCGCCTACGACAATTCGTTGAGCGGAAAGATGACCAACATTCTCGTCGACGAATACTCGGGCACAAAAAACCAGCGTACACTCGAGAGCAAAGGATTGATGAACTACGATGCAAACAGAGCAGAGAACTTTGCAGCAGGAGTGGGCTCGTTGCTTATAGACAGCGGAGTATTCGCCGGACTCGGAGGCGCAGCCACGAAACTCACAGGAAAGGCAACCTCGGCAATATCCAAGAGCCTCACTTCGCGCGTACTCGCCAAGGGAGCTCCGCGAGGCCTCAGCGAGGAGGCTGCGCAGCGCATCGTCGACCGCACATTCATAAACAACATCGGCACGCGCATAGCAACAAGCGGCACAGGACAGGGACTCACCCTCGGTGCATACGACGCAACGAACAGCGTAGCCGATGACCTTCTTTACGGCGACGGCATCGACGCAGGCAAGGCCGCCGGCTCGTTCGCCAAAGGATTCGGCACAGGAATGATGCTCGGAGCAGTGGGCGCACCCTTGAAACAGAAGGCTATAGGCCTCACAGGTGGAAAGAAAGCTGCAGCCTCGGCAGGAATTCTGAGTGCAGAGTCGGCAGTGTTCACTTTGGGCACAGAAATAGAAAAAGCGGCCGAGGGCATTGAGATTGAGCCCATAGACCTTCTGGCCGATTTTGGCGAGAGCACCGCAACACTGCTTGCAATGAGAATGGCCCATTGGCGTCCCAAAGGACATCGCGAGAAATTGAGCAACGACGGCCGCCTGAAGCCCGAACTCTCGTTCAACAATTTAGAGCGTCAGGAGATGCGCGAAGCGGGTGTCAATCCCGAGAAATTCATCTCTTCTATCGAGCAGGAACTGCACCCGCGCTACCCGTCGCTGCACGGCAATGCCCGCCGCGACTTTATACGCAACTACGAGGGGCTGATGTCTGCCGAAGGGCTCTCGGCCGGCACTCGCGCGAAACTGCTCTACATTGTCGAGAATAAATTGACGAGCACCCCTCCCGTGGCTGTCGATTGCGAAGTGGAAATGTCCGACGGAAGAGCGCTTGTAAATGTAAAGGACAATGCCGGACGCAACGTGCAACGTCTCGCCTTCGAAACGCGCGCCAAGGCCGATGCCTTCGTCGAGAACAACAGCGGACTCATGCGCCGCAACCGCATCGCGTCGATAGAAGAGGCTTTCCAGCGCAGTGTCGATTCCGAGAACTTCTTCAAGCAGGCAGGCGAGTACGCCAAAGAGACAGGAGTGAGCGTCGAGGAGATTTCCAATGCAATGTACAAAAAGGCGAAGCAGCAATCGCTTAACAGCCGCGAAACGCAGCTCATCGACGACATTATGAGCCGCACAAGCTACAATGACATTGAGCTTGGAAATGTAATGCACAGCATACGACGCAACATCGAGCAACGTTACGGGCTGCACAAAGGAGCACTGCTCGGCGCCATTGAGAAGAACAGAGCCGACTGCACCGTTTCCGAGAACAATGCACTGAGCGACTACGAAAATATCATTAGTCAGCAGGCACAGCGTTTGCGTTCGGGTGTCACCGAAGAGATGCACAGCGAAGCTCAGGAGCTCATCGAAAAACAGGGATTCGGCGCATACGACAATGAGCATATAAGAAGATACGAAAATGCATACGACACCTCTGTTCGAGTGCGCCCTCTGCGCGGCAATCCCGATATTAAAAAGTCGTATAAGTCCATATTCCCCGAGGAGTATGCAGATGCACTGAAGAACGGATTCAAGTACCCAGCCGATGGAGAGCCTCCCGTACAGCCGCGCACGCCTCGTAACCCCACAAAAGGGTATATGTACAGCCACGACACTCTGGCACGCATGGCTGTGGATGCCCGCGACATTGCCAAGAGACTCAATGCCGACGTTGAACTTATATACGACCCCCACCAATTGGATTCGTCGCATAGCGAGTGGGGCAATCAGACAATGGCAAAGGGCTGGTACGACATGAAAAACGACAAGGTAATAGTGAATCTTGCCAACAACAAGAATGTAGAGGATATTGAATATACCATGCTGCACGAGGTTGTTGGTCACAGAGGACTCTACAAGCTCTTCGGACAGAAATACATTGATTTTCTGGACGAAGTGTGCGACCGCGCGCCGTCAAGCATTTCAAAAAAGTTCAAAATTTCGCAGTACGAAAATGAGATTGACAGATACGACAAAATTGATGAATATCTGGCCGGCATTGCCGAAAAATCGTATAAGTCACCGGCTGAAAGAGGAATTCTTGAGCGTTTCAAAAATTTCCTCGGCGACGCATTGTACCGTTTGGGCCTGCCGAGAGTGCACGACCTTAATGAGAATAAAATAGCTACTATTCTCTCCAAGCATCGTGACGCAATAGAGAGTGGAACATCGCCCGAGAAACATCGTCGCAAAGTATTCGGCTCATTTAAGTCCTCACACGCCGAGAATGATGACTATAGAGGCTATTTCGACGATGCGGACTCAAAATACCGCTACCGATTCATAGGCGAGAAGGGCTTCGAGAACCTGCAAAAGGCCGGTAACGAAGAGATTGATGCAGAGGATCTTCAGTTGGCCAAAAAGTTCAGCGAGTTCAACAGAAAGCAAAAAGACACTGCGCTCGACGACTACCGTTACCGTTTCATAGGAAAGGCCGGGCTCGATAATCTGCTGAAATCGGAGAACAGAGATTCGTACATAGACAACTACAATCTGGCCGACAAATTGCATAAGTTCGAATACTCGCCCCAATACATCAAGCGAATGACCGGATGGGAGATTGGTGCCGACGGCAAATGGCGTTACGAAATTGACGACAGAGACATCAAGGCCGAATACTATCCTCTGATGCGATTGAAGAACGAGTATCCGTTCATATATAAGGTGTACAGCGCTGTCAAGGGTGGATATCTGAGCAAGAATCATCCGGGAGTGAAAGATATTCTCGAGAACTACCATATTGCCATAAACAAGTTCTTGAAGGAGAAACCGATACTCTCCGAGGTTATTCCCGACAAGATGTTCTTCGATGCCTACCCCGAGTACCGCGACACAAAGGTCATTTACAAAGACTATCTGGACCGCCCCTGTATGTACGACAAAAAGAGAAAAACCTTCTACATCGACAAGACTTTGATAGGTAGCAAAAAGCTCAATCGCCACGTTGCAGCCGAATTGCAAAGAATGATTCAGGACTACGAAGGCTTTTCAAAGGCTTACCCCATGGAAAAGGTACTGCCCGACGACATTTACGAGCAGGCGATGGAGCCGGTAGAAAAATCGGACATATACGAGCTCTCTTTCAACGACTATTGGAAAGACCCAAAGGGCTATTTCGATAAAAAACAGAAGTATTATAAGAAATATGGCTTCTACCCGAACAATGTGCCCGAGGAGAATAGCAGAAGAGAGGATTTTATGCTTTCGCTTATAAAAGAGGACGAGGCGGCGCAAAGTGGTAACATCGAGGCGCGTAATGTGATGGAACGTTTCGACTACGATGATGACCTCAGAAGAGGAATCACAGCCGAGGAGACCGAAGAGATTCCCCGCGAGCAACAAATTTCTCCCAAGAACATCTACGACGTGAGACGTTTCCTCAAAGGACCCATCGACATTATAAGAGAGGCAAATTCAAATATGTGGAACAAGGATTTCTACGAGGATTGGGATTTCCTTAACGACTACACAAACGGAACAGTGAACTAACTTCGGATATTATGAATAAGTTTTTGAATCATCGTGTGAGGGCCGAGCAGCACAGCACAAGAAAGAGGCCGAAAAACGCGTTCAAGCGAGCGCCGGACTTTCTCAACCTGTGTGCTTCGTGCTGGGAGGCGCTCGATGAGGCTCGCCGCAAAATGCGGCGAAGCCTCATGTACAGCTACGGCGACCAATGGGGCGACTACGTCAAAGACCCCGATACAAGGCAGTGGATGACCGAGGGCGACCTTATAAAGAAAAACGGAAAGGTGCCGCTCAAGAATAATATGATTGCCCCCATTCTCAGCAACATCGACGGCCAGCTGCGTCAGCAGCTTATACGCCCCGTATGCGTCACGCGCGACCAGACAGAGGCTGCCGTAGGAGAAATGATGAGCATTGCCATAGAGTATGTTCACGACATTAACGAGATTGAAGAGGTCGACTCGGACTCTATGCGCATGCTTCTCAACGGAGGAATGACGGCGCAGCGCATAGAGTACGGCATTAATCCTGCAAAGGATAAGTGCGACGTGTGGGTGTATGGAGTGAACCCAGCCCGCCTTTTCTTCAATTCCAACCTCGAGGATGTGCGTCAGTGGGACGTAACCTGCATAGGCGAGCTATTTGACATGCCTCTCGATGACGTTCTTGCACATTTTGCACACACTGCAAAGGAGAAGGAGCACATACGCAATATATACGCACACTCTTCGCCATTTTATCATAGTGGCGGACGCGGAGTGCAGGGCGACGAAAGCCGCGAGCTCTCTTTCTACTCACCCTCGCGAGGCGACCTGTGCCGTGTGATTCTCGGGTGGCATCTTGAGTCGCGCGACGCCTATTTCTGGAACGACACGCTGCGCGGCACATGGGGCTACGCAGAGTACAGCGAGTCGCAGAGACGTAAGTTCGAGGCCGAAAATGAACTGCGGCGCGAAAGAGCCAAACAGAGGAATATTCCCGAGGAAGATGTTCTTGGCATCGAATACACTTTCGCGACCGAGCGTTTCTGGTACTACCGCTACATGACTCCATATGGCGATATTCTGCAAGAGGGACGCAGCCCCTATTGGCACGGAGAGCACAACTACGTGCTTCATCTTTATCCGCTTGTTCAGGGTCGGTTGGGCAATTTTGTCGAGCAGTTCATCGACCAGCAGAGAGCGATCAACCGCACAGCGACACTCATCGACTTTATACGCGGAACATCATCTAAGGGCGTGCTTGTTGTCGACGACGAGGCCTTCGAGAGTATGTCGCGCGAAGAGGTCATCGACGAGTATGTGCGCTACAATGGCGTTCTTTTCGTGCGTCTGAAGCCCGGGCAGAGCATCGACGGAGTCGTGCGGCAATACAACAGCGGAGCATCGGTAGCAGGAGATTTTGAACTGCTGAGCCTGCAGCTGAAACTGATAAACGAGATTTCGGGAGTGAACAGCGCAATGCAGGGACAGGCTCCAAAGGCCGGAACTCCTGCGAGCCTCTATGCGCAGCAGACGCAGAACTCGTCGTTGAACCTGCGAGGACTCTTCGAGTCGTATCGCACGTTCCGCCGACGCCGCGACACGAAACTGATGAAGACCATTCAGCAATTCTACAATGAGGAGCGCCACATTGAGCTTGCTGGAAAGGACTACAGCGAAGAGGCTAAATTCTACACCCCCGCAAAGGTGCAGAATAGTGAGATTGACCTCACAATCGGCGAAGGTTACAATACTCCCGCTTATCAGATGCTGGCGAACGACTTTTTGATGGAGCTTTTCCGCACGGGTGCTGTGGACATCAAGACCGTGCTCGAAAATTGCAGTTTCCCTTACGCACGCAAGATTCTCGAGGCTGTGAAACGCAACGAGCAGCAGCTTAAAGAGGGGCAGCAGATGCAGGGAATCCCCCCGGAAATGTTGGAAAAGCTGAAACAGGAGATGCAGAATGGCAGCGGGCAGGGTAGTGAAGCGCCTGCAAGCGACGGCTCTGCACCAACGGCCGAGGCAACAGAAAACCCGCAACAGCCACCCATCGCCGAGCAGGGCATTTTATCCTAAAAAAACAATTACCCTAAAAACTCTTAAACAAAAAAGTGCTGCATTATGCAGCACTTTTTGTTATTCTTCGCCTTCGGGAGTATGTAATATGAGAGTCGTAGCTCCCAATGTTATTATCGCTCCATCCTCTATGCGCAAGCGCTCTTTGTCGCCCAGGATACGGTTCATTACAAATGTTCCTGTTACACTGTGGTTGTCGCGCACCGTATAGACAAGCTCGCCAAATGCGTCGCGCTTCACGTTTACGATACAATGGCGGCGATCCATGCTTCTGTCTTTTGTCTCTATGGGAAGGGTAATTTCTGTGCCCTTATTGTAACGGCCAATCATATTGTCACCCTCTTTCAAATTAAGAATCTGCTTAAAGCCGAAACAATTCTCAACGACAACAATATGTCCCAAATCCTCCTCGACCTCTTCTATATTATTTTCGCCAATTCTGATGGTGAAACTTTTTCTGCAACCCTCGCACTCGAAAACAACTGCCTGACCAACAGGATAACCGGTAGCATCGAACACAATAGGGTGGTCACATTTAGGACATATTACTCTTTTCATCTGAACAATTTCTTTATTGACATTTTAAAATCCAAGCATCGGGGAAAGTAGTCTGGATGCCTGCAAGCGCAGCCTGAGCGGCCTCGTGTGTGTCGTATGCACCGGCCGAAATACGGAAGCGACCATTGCCGGATACCTTGCTGTAACCATACTCGGCTTTCGCTGCAAGCTCTTTTATTGCAAGGTTGGCATTGTCCTCTGTGGGGCTGCTCGCCACGATAATATGATATTTGTCTGTTTTTACAATCTTCTCCTCTGCAGGCGCAGCAACAGGGGCAACGACTGCAGTTTCAGCAGGCTCGGCAACTGCCTCGGCCTCTACAGGCTCAACTGCTGCGGGGGCACTCTTCACCGACTCCTCGATGGGGCATATTTCGCATATGCTCTTTGCTGGTGCCGCCGGAGCCTGTGCACCTACCTGCTGCATCATGGAAATCTGCTCGGGCGAAGCGAAACTGCCAAGCGACGCCTTTGTATCGTTCTTGAAAGTGTGGTCGCTTAACGGAGTCACAAATATGAACATGATGATAATGGCCGCTGCAGCCGCAACGTATTGCGAAATGCGGTGACGATTAATTTTTATGGTAATCGTCGGCTCCTCTTTATGCGCGAGCATTGCAAAGGGCAGAGGCATCATTCCGTAGTTGTCGGGGTCGTCGATTGCATTCTCGGCGGGCTCAAAAGATATTACTCCGTCGATATTCATCGAGAGTGTTCCAAGCTCTCCAAAATAGAGTCGACCTTTGGCCGAGAGACGCTTTTTGAGTTTCTTGATGTCATCTTTCATCAATATGGCAGCCTGTTTGTAGGAGATTCCATATTGCTGCATATATGCAGTTGTCAGCAAGGCATCGTCCATCGTAATCTGGGCATTGAAGCACAATGTACGGCGAGGAGGCATAAAAATCTGCTCCTCGGCATTGTAATGCGCAGGAATGCGATGCGAAAGGAAAGCTCCGAAGCCCGGAACAATTACGCAATCGTTGCTTGCTATCAGTCGTGAAATATGTCTGTCAATACTAATCATCGGAGCAAAATTAACTATTTTTTTCTGCATTTCAATCATTTTGAGCAGACTTTTTATTTTTTCGCCTTGCAGTTTTTGTAAATCCTTGATTTTCAATGCAAAATTTTGCTTGACTAAAATTCCGCTTCAAACTTTAAAGATTACTTTAACCACAAGCACTCAACTTCTCATCAATCAACAGAATACAACAACGCAGCGCGACAATCGTCTATCGCGCTGCGTCTATATTCGTGCATCATCAGAATGCAATACCCAAGCGGAAACCTATATTATTGAGAGTACTCTGCTTGTAGCTCATTATATTGCATTTGTTGGTCGCAAAGCTATAATAGAGTGCCATATGGAATCCCACTCCGTTGGCCCACGGATAGTAGTTGAAGCCCACTTCGGGAGACATATAGAATCCCCACCTATCCTGACTCTTTTCGAAAATATAATAATAGTTATTAAACTCGGAGTAGCACATTCCCAGCTTCATTCCCACGTATGGCTGAAAATCGGCCTCCATTATGCGGTAGCGCATGGCAACACCAAAGGGCAGGGTAAACATCTGATGCTGCTGACGGCTGCTCATGCTCAACGTCTCGCTCAACGCAATTGTGTGACGGGGGAAATACTCGTTGTTAGTGTGGAAATTGAGGAAGGCACCGACGGAAAAATCCTGTGTAAGATAGTATCCACCCTCGAAATTCATACCCCAGCCGCTGGCTCCGTCCGAAAAATTGTTTCCAAGAGGAATATTGAACTGCCAATCGACATTGAAATAACTGTTGAGCGAAACTTGCGCCTTTGTATCTGACGGGTAGAGAGCTGCAACAAGCAGCATTGCAGCCAACAATATTTTTCTTATAGTCTTCATGCTGTATCTATTTTATTATTATACGTTTATGATTATTTAGACAGATAGTGCGACTGCGAGAATGCCTGGTCGATTCCATCGAGAGTGCGGCTCATGCTGAGTGAGTTTCCACTGAGCAATCCGCAGATGTATGCGTTCCACACGACCGTCAGTTTGTCTGTCTCGCTGAGACGACTCTGAAGATCGACAAGCTCGCCTATGATAGAGCCGGTGCTGAAGCTGTAGGGTACGAGGAAAGGATAGTACCAGCCGTAGCCGCCCCAATTCCAATAGCCGGGATAGCTGTTCCACCATGGATTTCCATCAACATAATCGTAATAGTAGTAGGTGGTGCTCACATAGCTGAGCTGTAGAATAGCATCGGCCTCTTCGGGAACATCGACCTCGACGTAGCCGTAATCGGCCATATTCTTGCGGAACTCATCGATGATTTTCTGCGACGAGGCATTGTTCCAATATGTAGGCTTATTCTCGTTGGTTATCAACAGAATGCTGTCTATCGCATAGAAGGTGTTTATGGCAGAATAGTCGGCATTCTTGTCATAGTTGGTGTACACAAGATAATCGTCGTCGAGCTTGTCCGTATCGGGATTCTGCTCACAGGCTGCAAGCAATAGTGTCAACAGCGGTAATAACAAAAATTTGTTTCTCATGATTCTAAATTTTAAGTTATCAAAAAACTAAAAGTAGCTCTATTTTTTGCGAATAAGTTTATGCTTGGCATTTTTGGAGACAGGCTGCAGGTCTTTGTTTATTTTCACAAGAGCCGAGTCGCCATGCGCCATAAGATGAACGGGAGGGTTGTTATTTGCCGAAATAAGCTGATAGATTACCACTGTGCTGTCCGAGGGGATTCCCACAATGACTACACTCTCGCCATTATCCTGTTGGCTGATGACAGCTGTGTCGGTGGTGATGGTAGAGAGGACAGTGTAGTTGCCATTCTCTTCCCAGCCAAGGCTTTTTATCGTAAGAATATAATCGGCAACGGTGCCGTTGTCCATGGGCATCAGTCCCTGATAGATGAATGTCTGCAAGTCTGCAACGGTTGAATCATTGGGCATGAAGATGCTGTCAGTCTCTGTCTCTAACACTAATCCCTGCGGTTTTTTGTCGCCGCAAGAAGCACACGAGGCCATGAGTAGCGATGTTGCCACAAATGCCAAAAAAACATTTTTTTTCATTCTGCTTATAATTTTTAGGTTATATGCAGAATAAACATTGCATGATGTATTCGGGTTTCTGCCGAGAACTTAATAATAAGAAAAAAAGGTTGCCTTACGTTAAAAGCAACCTTTACTTATAAAAAAGCCCCGCATTTTTTTGCGGGGCCTGTGACTGTATAGAAACTTCTATCTGCTTATGCTCTTGCCATATGCGGGCAAACTCTTTGACGACACGTTTGCCTTTGCAGCTTCATACTGCGGGAAGGAGCCATTCACTATATAATAAATTGTATTATAGAGCATATACTCCTGGGTGTTTCCAAGATTGTATATTCTGTAGAAGTCGGAAAGTTCGTCCATCGTATAGCCGGGAACGACACCCGCACTATAGAGGCTTGCGCCGTCGCCATTCTCGACAAAAGCGACAGCAGGAGTAATCGAGAAATTATAGGGCGACTCTATTGTTTCGGTAGCCACATACTCCCCGGCGGTTGTTTCGCCGATAACGGCAACATTATTATAGCCGAGAGCCGTGCGCAACGCAGCAATAAAAGCCTCTGCTGCTCCGCGTGTCTCTGCGCCGCAAATAATATATACTTTGCCAAGCGACAATGTGTTCGACTGCACATACTTATATATTGTATCGCAGTTGCTGTTCAGACTATTATACGCAAGTTTACAGAAGGTGCCGCCAACGTTCTCGGCAGGAACAATCATACTAGCTGCCTCGGCAGCGACAGCAATGCTTCCGCCTCTATTGTAGCGAAGGTCGATTATAAGCTCGCCTACATTCTGCTGCTTAAAACTCTCAATCGAAGAGAGAATGGCCTCTTTTCCATCGGCCGAGAAGCTGTTGCACACAAGATAGCCTATCTTGCGGCCACGCTGCGAATAGACAGTATCTACATAGACATCTATTGGAGAAAGGGTAGTGGCTGCACCCATCTGCAGGGTGTCGCCTTCTTGCCACACATACTCCATACTCTCCTCGTCGAGCACTATTCTACTCGTAAAGACCGATGCTGCACCGCCCCTGTCCAGATAGCCGTAGTTGGATGCATTCAGGGCATATTTTCCAATTTTTGTAATCCAGTCGCCGCGCTTGAGCCCCGCATTTGCTGCAGGAGAGCCAGGCTCGACAAAGAGCACAAGAGCATAGCTCTTCGACTTTTGTACGCCCAGCGGGTCGCGCATAATCGCATAGCTTAATCCGTAGCTTGTGTTTATGGCGCTGTCGGCAAAATGCGAGAATCTGTCATTTCTCTGCAGTAGAGACTGAAAAAATGCACTCTCTTTGGCAAAGAAACTCTTTCTGTCGGGACGCTTCATGGAGTCGCTCCACAAATACACATCCTGCATCTTTTCATATATCCATTGATTCTCCTGCGTCAGTTCCAGATACTCATAAGTCCTGTCCTCGCCGCAACTGCTCAAAAACATCAGCAGCATAAACAAACACGCTGCCACATTGTATCTCATTTTCATTGTATAATCATTTGTTCAGTGCAAAAGTACGTCTTTTTCGACCTTATTACAAATAGTTTCCGTCAAATTTGCATTTCCGCGCCAAGCTTTTGCAGCCATTTTTTTTACAATTTGCAATAAACAAGCAATTTTTTATTTAAAATTTTATTGAATTCACACTTTTTCATTACCTTTGTAAGTAGCATTGTTGTCAAATGCAAAATAAAGATTTCAAGCTATATAATAGAGAAAAACACAAGCAACAAAATATATGCTGACACAGATTATTAATGCAAAAATCCTTACTCCCCAAGGATGGATGAAAGATGGTTCAGTAATCATCAGAGACAACAAGATTCTCGAAGTTACAAATTGTGACCTTGCAGTTGTCGGCGCCGAGCTTTTCGACGCAAAAGGAATGTACGTAGTGCCCGGAGGCGTTGAAATTCACGTTCATGGCGGTGGCGGACGCGACTTTATGGAGGGAAGCGAAGATGCTTTCCGCACAGCAGTAGCGGCACACATGCAGCATGGAACTACAAGTATTTTCCCCACACTCTCTTCGTCGACAATCCCCATGATTGACGCAGCGGCAGAGACCTGTACAAAGTTGATGAACGAGCCCGACAGCCCCATCCTCGGACTCCACCTCGAAGGCCACTATTTGAACATGAAGATGGCCGGAGGTCAGATTCCCGAGAACATCAAAAACCCCGACCCCATGGAGTACATTCCCCTGGTAGAAAGATGGGATTGCATCAAGCGTTGGGACGCTGCTCCCGAGCTTCCAGGTGCAATGCAGTTTGGAAAATACATTACCGCAAAAGGCATTCTTGCATCAGTGGCACACACACAGGCCGAATATGATGATATTCACGCAGGATACGCAAACGGATTCACACACGCGACACACTTCTACAATGCAATGCCCGGATTCCACAAACGCCGCGAGTATAAGTACGAAGGTACAGTGGAGAGCATCTATCTGCACGATGAAATGACCGTTGAGGTTGTTGCCGACGGCATCCACGTGCCCCCCACAATCCTGCGCCTCATCTACAAGGTGAAAGGAGTGGAGAAGGCGTGCGTAATCACCGACGCTCTTGCCTGTGCAGCAAGCGACAGCAATGTAGCATTCGACCCCCGCGTAATCATCGAGGATGGCGTTTGTAAGCTCGCCGACCGCTCGGCACTTGCCGGTAGCGTAGCCACAATGGACAGACTCATCCGCACACTCGTGCAGAAGGCCGAGATTCCTTTGGAGGATGCTGTACGCATGGCTTCGGAGACACCCGCGAAGATTATGAACGTATACGACCGCAAAGGCTCGCTGCAGAAAGACAAAGACGCAGACATTCTCATTCTCGACGAAAACCTCAAAATCCGCGCCGTATGGGCAATGGGTAAGCTCGTCGAGGGAACATACTCTTTGTAATCATACAAAAAGAATCAATAAATTAAATAGGCTGATGCGGTTGCATCAGCCTTGTTTTTTATAAAAGCCATATACGACACCTGCAAAAAGTTTAAAAATCAACTAACAAATAAAATTTATTTATATATTTGCAACAGGCAAAAGGCACATTATAATAAAAAGTTTCAAAAAAGAGTATTAATATCAATCAAAATTCAAGAACTATGAAGCCCATCAACATCACCTTGGCAATATTAATGTATCTTTTTACCATTTCCTTATCATCATGTGAGAAAGATAACGACAATGGAGACACAGAAATACATTTTGAGATTGACGACCTTTACGGCAGCTGGAAGTATGAGTCGGGCGAAACATGCAGTCTCTACTATTTTTCGGCTGAAGATAGTAGCGGCATCTATATAGAAAATGCGCAAAGCAGAGTTTACGACCGCTACGACATTACTTATGAAACAAACGACAAAGTAACATCATTGACAATTATCAAAGGAAGCGGCGACAGCACAAGATACACAATATTTTCACTCACTGGCAACGAACTTATACTCACAGACACGGAAAACGAAGCTACGCTTGCTCTTGAGCGATACAATGGAAACATCAACGATGAATACCCCCACATCCTGAAATTCGCGATTGACAACATTTATGGTAATTGGGAGGATAATTCAAACAATCCCAATAAATTGTACTATTTTTCGGCAGAAGATAGTAGCGGCATCTATATAGAAAATGCACAAAGCAAAAACTACAACCGATTCGAAACAACCTATGAGACAAACGTGTATGTAACCTCATTGACTATTTTCAAAGAAAATGGTGACAGCATGAAATATGCGATTGACCTGCTTAACAGATTCACACTCATACTCAAAGATACAGAATCGGGAAACATATTAGCACTCAGACGCCACGTTGGCAACATAGACAAAGAATTCCCTGTAACAATAAATTCAGACACACTAAATGGTCACGAATGGGTAAACCTTGGCCTCAGCGTAAAATGGGCAACATGCAACATTGGTGCAACAAACCCCGAAGACTACGGAGACTATTTCTCATGGGGTAACATAGAACCCTCAGAGACATATATAAAGAAGACCTGTGCCACCTGGAACAAAAATATCAGCGATTTTTCAGGAAACCCCAAATATGATGCAGCCACTGCCAACTGGGGCGATGGGTGGCGTATGCCTACAAAGGCAGAAATGCAGGAATTAAGAAAAGAATGCACATGGGAATGGACTACAATAAACAACACAAATGGTTACAAAGTAACAGGAATAAACGGAAACAGCATTTTCCTTCCCGCTGCGGGCTACTACAACGCAGAAAGAATATCAAATTCAAATGAAAATGGTTATTATTGGACCACAACACCCTATGAATATAACAACCAAGAAAGTTGCAAACTTGACTTCTATGAGTCATTTCCCAATCTTCTGTGGTACAATCGCTACTTTGGACTTAGCATACGTCCGGTAAGCAAATGACATTAATACAAAAGAATCGCCCTAAAGTTTAGAAAAAGACTTTGGGGCGATTTTGATCTGACCCCAAAAAGTTGGACGGATTAATAAATAAATTTATTGGTAAAGAGTTCGGTATTGTACCGGACTCTTTCCTTTTAGTCTCAGTTTTATTCTATCATTGTTGTAGTAATGGATATACTTCTTAAGTTCCAG
>JAFYPH010000054.1 GCA_017547585.1 Bacteroidaceae bacterium
AACTGGAACTTAAGAAGTATATCCATTACTACAACAATGATAGAATAAAACTGAGACTAAAAGGAAAGAGTCCGGTGCAATACCGAACTCTTTACCAATAAATTTATTTATTAATCCGTCCAACTTTTTGGGGTCAGATCAAAATTTTCGGCAGCCTTTATTTGTTGGTGCATAATTTACTCCTTATAAAATGCAACAAGATTCTCCTTCTAATATAATCTCCCAGGGGCGAGAAGAAAATACAATAGCAGCAGATGGTGGAAAAGAATTTGCAAAACCACGGGAAATAGCATAAAATTAAAAAATTTCTTTTTATTTTTGTAAGTCGTACCATTCTAATGCCGAGTGTCGGTTGGATAACCTCCCGAGAAAGAAGAATGGCTATTGTGCTCGAAATGAGAAGTTTAATCTATTATTAAATAAGAATTCGACAGCATTCGCAGGTCGTATTCGCCAAATATTTTTTAACGTATGAAGAAATTCAAGAAAATCTGGGCATTTTTGGCTGTGGCGGCACTTATTTGTGCCTGTGGCGGCAAAAGCCAAAAAGAGTATGTGGACTATGTGAATCCTTATATAGGAAACGTCAGCCATCTGCTCGTCCCCACCTATCCCACCATTCAGCTGCCTAACAGTATGCTACGTGTTTACCCCGGACGCGGCGACTACACATCAGAGAGAGTGAACGGACTCCCTATTGTGGTTACCAACCACCGCGAGCGCTCGGCATTCAACCTGACACCCTATCAGGGCGAGGAGCTGAAAAATGTACGCTCTTACACCTACGACAATGAGAAGATAACACCTTACTCATTCGAGACAGAGCTCGACGACAATAATATGGCTGTTAAATATGCCTTGTCGCATCAATCGGCTATCTACAACATCGAGTTCCGCAGCACAGACAAGCCTGTGTACATTATGCTGAACAGCAGAAAAGGTGCTATGCACGTCGACAAAAAGGCTATCAGCGGCTATCAGAGTCTGAGCAACAATACAAACGTCTACCTTTACATTGAGCCCGAACAGACACCCGTCGAGGCAGCTATCCTCGAGGACAGCAAGCTGGTCGAGAAGAGCGATGTTGACGGCGAGAATGCTTGCGCTGTATGGCGTTTCGCCGATGGCACCAAGCAGGTTAACCTGCGTTACGGAATCTCTTTCATCAGCTGCGAGCAGGCTAAAAAGAATCTCGAGCGCGAGCAGAAAGACTTCGACGTTGAGGCTCTTGCCAAAGTAGGACGCGAAGTGTGGAACAAGGCCCTTTCGCGCATCGCAGTGCAGGGTGGTACCGAGGACGAAAAAACCGTGCTCTATTCATCATACTACCGCACCTTCGAGCGCCCCATATGCATGAGCGAGGATGGTCGTTACTTCAGTGCTTTCGATGGAAAGGTACACGAGGATAATGGCGTTCCCTTCTACACTGACGACTGGATTTGGGACACCTACCGTGCCGCACACCCCCTTCGTCTGCTCATCGATAAAGATATTGAGGAGTATATAATCGACTCTTATCTGCGTATGGCCGAGCAGATGGGTAATATGTGGATGCCCACATTCCCCGAGGTTATTGGTGACACTCGTCGTATGAACTCTAATCACGCAGTGGTTACTGTAGCCGACGCATTGGCAAAGGGACTCAAAGTCGATTATGCAAAGGCTTATGAGGCTTGTCGCAAGGGTATTGAGGAGAAGACACTCGCGCCCTGGTGTTCACAGCCTGCCGGATGGATTGACAGCTTCTACCATGCGCGAGGATATATTCCTGCATTGCGCAAGGGAGAGCCCGAGAACGACCCCAATGTGACTCCTTGGGAGAAACGTCAGCCTATCGCTGTTACCTTGGGTACCGCTTACGACCAGTGGTGTCTCCATCTGTTGGCAAAGGCATTGGGCAAAGAGGACGAGGCTGCATATTATCTTAAATGTGCGCGCAACTACCGCAATGTATTCCACCCCGAAACAGCCTTCTTCCATCCTAAAGACAAGGATGGCAACTGGATAGAGCCTTTCGACTACCGCTTCTCGGGTGGCATGGGCGCACGCGAGTTCTATGGCGAAAATAATGGTTGGGTGTATCGTTGGGACGTTCCCCACAATGTTGCCGACCTTGTTGCACTGATGGGTGGAAAGGAGAAGTTCGTCGAGAATCTCGATCGCACCTTCAGCGAGCCTTTGGGAACAAGTAAGTTTGCATTCTATTCACAGCTGCCCGACCACACAGGTAACGTTGGTCAGTTCTCTATGGCTAACGAGCCTTCGTTGCACATTCCTTACCTCTACAACTATGCAGGTGCTCCCTGGAAAACACAGAAACGCATACGCCAGATGTTGAAGACCTGGTTCCGCAACGACCTTATGGGTATTCCCGGTGACGAGGATGGCGGCGGAATGACCTCTTTTGTGGTATTCTCTTCATTGGGATTCTATCCTGTAACTCCCGGCTCGGCTTCATATAATATTGGTAGCCCGCTGTTCACAAATGCCAAAATTACTTTGAGCGGCGGTAAGATATTCGAGATTGAGGCTGTAAACGCTTCTACCGAGAATAAATATATTCAGTCGGCTACGCTCAATGGAAAAGAGTGGAACAAGCCTTGGTTCAGCCACGATGATATTAAGGATGGCGCTAAGCTTGTGCTTATTATGGGTGACAAGCCCAACAAAGAGTGGGGTAGCGCCGACGATGCTGTACCTCCTTCAATCGACTAATGTTGAAAACGTGAATATGTTAAATGAGGGCCCTTTGTGGCCCTCATTTTTCTGCCTGCAATGAGCGTTTGATGCACTTTTCATCGGACGCAAAAAATAATCCGAGGACTTTTAAAAGTCTTCGGATTATTTTTGTACCCATTCGACATTTATATTCGTGCTTTTTGTGCACTCCTATAAATGCTGCTTTATGAATTTATGTGGGTCTCTATCAGCTTGATGTTACCATCTACCTGCAACTGCTTGTTCTCGGCTGCGATGAGCAGAGTGTCTCCTGCCTTCACGCTCACAGTCTCGCCCTCGTCGGTGGTTACTGTGCCAGCACCCTTCAGTATTATAAGTACGACAAAAGTGTCCTTCTTGACTGCTTCAATGTTTGTGGGGCTGTCAATGTCGTAGACGCTGGTGGTAAAGTAGGGGCAATCGGCAATCTCCACTGCCTGATTTTTGCAGGGGGTGTATTGGGTGCGATAGTCATCGAATACAGTGTAGTCGATGGCCTCGGCAGCCTCTTCAGTGTGCAATTCGCGGTAGTTGCCGTCCTTGTCTTTGCGCTTGAAGTCGTAGATGCGATAGGTAACGTCGCTTGTCTGCTGAATCTCGGCCAAGAAACATCCTGCGCCGATAGCGTGGATGCGTCCTGCGGGAAGGAAGAATACATCATCCTCTTTAACAGGGTATTGTGCCAATGCGTCGCAGATGCTTCCGTCCTCTACCATTGCCTTATACTCGTCGGGGGTAATCTGTTTCTTCAGTCCGCTGTATAATTTGGCATCGGCATCCGACTGCATCAGATACCACATTTCGGTCTTTCCTCGCATTTTACCTTGACGCACAGCTGTTTCGTCGTCGGGGTGCACCTGAATAGAGAGGTCCTGACGTGCATCGATGAACTTTATGAGCAGGGGAAATTCGTCGCCGAAACGTACGTAGTTGGCTTTTCCAACGAGCTTCTCCTTGTACTCGGCCACCAAGGTGTTCAGCGGCTTATTCTCCATTGTGATGCATTGTGTCTGGTCGTTAGGAACGCCTGACAGCTCCCAGCTCTCTCCAATGTTAGGAGTGTTGCTGTCAAGCTGCTTGAAAGGGATTATTTTGTCGCCTCCCCAGAGAATTTGCTTGAGTAAAGGTTGAAATTGTAATATTTTCATTTTCTATCTATGCAAATTTCGTCGCGCCCATTATTACTGAATCTCCCAACCCACTGCCGAAGCTCCGAGTACGGCTGCGCTTGCGCCATCGAGACCGCTCACGAGGAACTGTGCCTTGTTGCGGAAGAGGGGAAGCACGTTGTTGTTGAATCCGTCGCGGATGGGCTCCATAATCAGTTCGCCGGCCTTTGTCAATCCGCCGAAGAAGATGAAGGCCTCGGGGCTAGAGAATGCTGCAAAGTTGGCACATGCCTCTCCAAGGAGATTACCTGTGAACTTATAGATTTCAAGTGCAAGCTCGTCGCCTTTGCCGGCAGCAATACTAACGTCCAAAGAAGTGATGTCGTCGGGGTTCATTTCGCGCAACAAAGAGGGGCGGTCGGTTGTTGCCAATAGCTCACGTGCGGTGCGTGCAACGCCTGTAGCCGAGCAGTAAGCCTCGAGACAGCCCTTGCGGCCGCAACCACAGGGACGACCATTCTCGGTGCGCATGATTACGTGACCAAGCTCACCTGCAAAGCCGTCGCTACCATATACGAGCTTTCCGTCAATAACAATACCCGAGCCTACGCCTGTACCGAGTGTCAATACAATGAAATTCTTCATTCCGCGAGCAACGCCGTAGATCATCTCTCCGATGGCAGCAGCGTTTGCGTCGTTTGTCAGTGCCACGGGGATGCCTAATGCCTTGCTGAACATGTCAGCCAAAGGTACAATGCCGTCGTGAGCCCAAGGGAGGTTGGGCGCAAATTCTATAGTGCCACGATAGTAGTTGCCATTGGGAGCACCGATACCCATAGCCTTGATGGTGTCAATGCCGCCAACCTCTTCGATGATAGGTTGCATAGCTGCTACGGCTGCTGCCACATAAGCCTCTGCGCTGTCAAAGCCGAGTGTCTTTATCGCTGTTGTAGCCTTAATTTCGCCTTTTGCATCTACAATGCCGAATACAGAGTTTGTTCCTCCAAGGTCGAGTCCTATTACATAGGGCTTTGTTGTCTGTGTGCTCATATTTTTTCGTTTTTAGTTATATAATAGAAGTTATAAAATTTCACTAAAGTCCGTTTGTCGGGGAGGTGTCGCCTGATGAGTCTCTTCTCGCCCTCATTTGCCTCACGTTCCCCGGAGGTACGACTTACAAAAATAAAAAGAAATTTTTAATTTATCCGCTATTTCCCGATGTTTTACGAATTATAATCCGAAAAACGAAGCGTTACGTGATTTTCAAACGAAATGTACTTATTGGGTGCTATAAAAACGTACGGCGTTGGAATTTCCAACGCCGTACGTTTATCTCTTGCAGCAGGGCACTATTCGTACAGTTTGTATGTGGTGCGCAGCACGCGGAACTCTGTGCGGCGGTTCAGTTGATGGCAGATTTCCTGCTCCTCCTCGCTCTGGATGGCGTTTATAAACTGCTCGGTGAGAACATCGTTCTCCTTTAGGAAAGGATATTTCTCTGTCACCTTCTTCAGTATGGTCTTGGGGCTGCTCTCGCCGTAGCCTTTAGCTGTCAGGCGCTCGGCGTCGATGCCTTGCTCTATAAGGTAGTTTACTACCGATTCGGCTCTCTTCTGCGACAGCTTTTCATTGTATTTGTCGCTGCCTCTGAAGTCGCAGTGCGAGCCCAATTCTATGGTGACGTTGGGGTTGTTCTCCAGCAGTGTAACAAGCTCGTCGAGCGATGCTGTCGATTCGGGGGTGAGTGTCGCCTTGTCGAATTCGTAGAAGATGTTGTCTATGAGCACCGGACGGTGGATGGGCGCAAGCTCAAAGTCACGCTGATACTCTACCTTGCCTGTCTGGTCGGTGGTTGTGAGTTCCTGCATGGCGTTCAGATAGCCTTTGCATGTGCCCAAGAGCACGTACTCCACGCCCGGGGTTACGCGCACCGAGTACGAGCCGTCGTTCATCACTCCTATGCTGCTCTTCGAGCCGTCGTTGCCTATCATGTGAATGACGCCTCCCGTAAGTTCGTAGCCATCCTTCTCGTAGAGCCATCCGCGCAGCATGTGCACCGTCTCGGGAAGGTAGAATGAGTATATGTGGTCCCAACCACGTGCGTCGTTTCTGTTCGACGAGAAGTATCCGCGGTAGAGTTCGGGGGCGAAGGTGATTCCAAAGTCGTCGGCGTTGGAGTTTACCGGTGCCATCATATTGTTCACTTTGTAGGTGCTGTCGTTCACCTGTGAGGCGCAGAAAATGTCGAGTCCGCCCATGCCCGGGTAGCCGTTCGACGAGAAATAGAGCTCTTTGCCGGGGCCGAAGGCGGGGAACAGTTCGTTGCCCTCGGTGTTTATCTGTTCGCCGAGATTTTCGAGGATTCCCTCCTTGAACTTATTGCTGCCAATGTAGAATCGCCAGATGTCGAAGCCTCCCACTCCTCCCGCCATGTCCGAGGCAAAGTAGAGCCACTCGCCGTCGGGCGACACTGCGGGGTGGGCATACGACGAGAGGGTGTCCGAGGATATTTTCACGGGCTCGGGCTTGCCCCACGTAGCGTCCTTGCGGGGGCTGCGGTAGATGGCTGCGAAACGCGGAAATTGGTCGTCGGTGACGCAGCGTGTGAAGTACATGGTCTTTCCGTCGGGGGTGAAGGCGCATGCTCCATCTTCGTAGGCGCTGTTAGTCTCGCCCTGTATGAGCTCCACCTTCTGCCACTTTCCTTTGTCGTTGCGTTTGGTGAGGAAAAGGTCGGCACACTTCTGGCCGGTGACGCCGCTGATGTCCGTGCCTGTGGCCTCTTTGCGTGTAGAGGTTGTCACTATCATGGTAGTGTCGCTGCCCACATACATGGGGCAGAAGTCGCTGCGCATTCCGTTGAGCTCGTCCGCTCTTTTGACAATGTATTTTGTGGGGTTTTTCTTCCATTCGGCCGACTGGCGGGCAGTCTGCAGGCCCACCTGCGCGAGACGGTCCTCGCTGTCGATGGCCAGGAATGTCTCGTAGCTTTTTATAGCCTCTTTGTAATTGCCTGTGACAAGCAGTGCATCGGCCAGATGACGATGGACGAGGCTGTCGGGGTAGTTGTAGCGTATGGCGTTCTTGTAGCTGCCCATGGCGCGTGCAGCGTTGTTGGTCTTGCGGTAACATTCGGCCATCTTCCATGCAATTACTCCGCGTGTGCTCTTCTCTTTGGGATTGGTCTTGCGGTAGGCTTTCTTGTACTCTTTGGCAGCCTCGATGTATTCGTTTATTGCATAGAATTGGTCTCCTTTTCTTATGGCCTTGTCGGTGCTGCACGAGAAAAGGAGTGTCGCTACGAGTATATATAGTATGTGATTGATGCGTATCATTATATTAATAACTGAAAAACAGCCTTTTTATTATACGATTGTACGTTTTTATTTGCGCGGCCGCTTATTTTGTGCCCCTGAGGGGGTGTATGTGAATATGAATCACTATCTTTGCCGCAAATAGCGAAAAACATAAATTTAGTAAAATATGAAGAAATTATTTTTAATGCTTGCAACGGTTGCATTGTTCTGCACAGGTTGCAGCAACGGCAAAAAGACAGAATTGTTCAACGGCCGCGACCTTACAGGATGGGTGGGCTACGTTGACTCGGCAACTGACATTCCCGCCGATGTTGTTTATACAGTGAACGACGGAAAAATATGCATCGCCGGAACTCCTTTCGGCTATCTGCGTACAGAGAAGAAATATGGCGACTACACTCTGCACGTTGAGTGGCGCTGGGTGGGCGAAGGTACCAACAGCGGACTTTTCCAGCGTGTGCAGGATGGCGACAAGCTGTGGTGCACAGCTATCGAGTGCCAGCTTTGCAGCGGTAAGGCCGGTGACTTTGTGATGCTTGGCGGCGCAAAAATAAAAGAGGTTGAGTGCGTGGGCGAGTACCCCGTGAAGGACCGCATTGGCGATTACGAGAATCCCGTGGGCGAGTGGAACAGCGCAGACATCATCTGCGAGGGTAACAGCATCAAGGTGATGATTAACGGCAAGGCGCAGAATGAGTGTACCTGCGAGTTTGTCGATGGCTACATTGCTCTGCAGAGCGAGGGTGGCCCCATCGAGTTCCGCAACATCTATATTGTAGAATAGTCTTTTTATAGAATAGATAGCAATAAAGGCTGCACCATGGTGCAGCCTTTATTGCTATGCTTTCATTGCTGTATTGTCGCTCAGCACTGAATTTACTACCTGTATGAGCATCTCTTTGAGCTCGGCGATGAACTGTTTCGCCTCGTAGCTCTTTCTTTCAATGTCGCGCAGTTTCTTCTCCCATTGTCCCGTGAGTTCGGCGCTCTTAAGAAGCTCGTTGCGTATGAGGCCCACAAGCTCGATACCTGTCTCGGTGGCGATGATGTTTTTCTTTTCGTTGCGTATGTAGTTGCGCTTGAAAAGTGTCTTTATAATCTCGGCGCGGGTAGATGGGCGTCCGATGCCATTCTCTTTCATCAGGTCGCGCAGCTCTTCGTCCTCGACATTCTTGCCTGCGGTCTCCATTGCTCGCAGCAGGGTAGCCTCGGTGTAGGGCTTGGGCGGCTGTGTCAGCTTCTCGGCAAGGTCGGGAGTGTGGGGGCCGCTCTCGCCTTTTACAAAGGCGGGCATCTGCTCGTTCTTCTCCTCTTTATTATCCTCGTCGACAGCCTCTTTGGCAAAGACTACGCGCCATCCGGGGTCGGTAATCTGCTTGCCTGTGGCCTTGAACTTCACTCCTCCGCTCTCGCCCAGCACTGTGGTGGTGCTGAACTTGCACTCGGGGTAGAAGATGGCGATAAAGTGTGTGGCAACAAGGTTGTACACTCTCTTCTCGTTCTCGGTGAGTGCCTGCGGATGCACGCCCGTGGGGATAATCGCATGGTGGTCGGTCACCTTTTTGTTGTCGAACACCTTCTTCGACTTTACGAGGGGCTTGCCCATGAGCGGTGCCACGAGCGGCGCATAGTCGCGCATGCCCTTGAGGATGTTCTCGCACTTGGGGTAGATGTCCTCGCTCAAAAAGGTGGTGTCCACACGCGGGTAGGTGGTGTACTTTTTCTCGTACAGCGACTGTATAGTCTGCAGAGTGACGTCCGACGTCATTCCGTACTTCTTGTTACAGTCTACCTGCAGCGACGTAAGGTCGTACAGACGCGGGGGCAGTTCGTTGCCCTTCTTTGCGCTGATGTCCGTGACGGTGAACGGCTCGCCCGAGATTTTCTGCAGTGCCTCTTCGGCCTTCTCTTTCTCGTCGAACTTACCCTCGGTGACGGCGAATGTTACCTCGCGGTATTTTGTCTTCAGCTCCCAATAGGGCTTGGGGACGAAATTCTTAATCTCATGCTGTCTCTTGACGATGAGTGCGAGGGTGGGTGTCTGCACACGGCCGATAGAGAGTACCTGCTTGTTGGCTCCGTACTTCAGTGTGTAGAGACGTGTGGCGTTCATTCCCAGCAGCCAGTCGCCGATGGCGCGGCACAGTCCCGCCTCGTAGAGCGGCTGATACTCTGCCTGGTCCTTCAGCGTGGCGAATCCCTCTTTTATGGCCTCTTCGGTGAGCGACGACACCCACAAACGCTTCACGGGGCATTTTGCCTGTGCCTTCTGCATTATCCAGCGCTGTATAAGCTCTCCCTCCTGGCCGGCATCACCGCAGTTGATGATGCAGTCGGCACCTTCGATGAGCTTTTTTATGATGTTGAACTGTCGCTCTTTGCTGCGTTCCCCCATCAGCTTGATTCCGAACTTCGGGGGTATCATGGGCAGGCTGCCGAGGCTCCAACGCTGCCACATTTCTGTGTAGTCGTGGGGCTCTTTCAGGGTACACAGGTGTCCCAGCGCCCATGTGACGCAGTAGCCGTTACCTTCGAAAAATCCGTCGCGCGGGGACAGCGCTCCAAGAACCTTCGCGATGCTCTCGGCGACGGATTTTTTCTCTGCTATACAAACTGTCATTTCCTGTTACTCCTCGCGTCCCAACAATACCTGCATAAGCTCGCACGCAGCTTTTGTGACGCTTGTGCCGGGGCCGAAGATGGCAATTACGCCCGCACGATAGAGAAAATCGTAGTCCTGCGCGGGGATTACTCCTCCGGCAAAGACGAGAATATCTTCGCGTCCCAGCTTCTTGAGCTCGTCGATGAGCTGCGGGATGAGGGTCTTGTGGCCTGCGGCAAGTGAAGAGACTCCGATGGCGTGTACGTCATTCTCGATAGCATCCTTGGCAACCTCGGCGGGTGTCTGGAACAACATTCCCATGTCCACGTCGAAGCCGCAGTCGGCGTAACCTGTGGCTACAACCTTTGCGCCGCGGTCGTGTCCATCCTGGCCCATCTTGGCTATCATCACTCGGGGACGGCGTCCCTCAATCTTTGCAAACTCCTCTGTCAGGGCGCATGCTTTTGCGAAGCTCTCGTCCTGTTTACTCTCTGCCGAATACACTCCTGAAATTGTTCTTATTACTGCCTTGTAACGTCCTGCTACCTTTTCGCAAGCGTCTGAAATCTCTCCCAATGTGGCTCTTACTCTTGCTGCCTCTACGGCACACTCGAGAAGGTTGCCCTCGCCGCTGCGTGCACACTCGGTGAGCTTGTCGAGCGCAGCTTTAACCTCATCTTCGTTGCGGCCCTCTTTGTTGCGTGCGAGTGCCTCCAACTGCTGCTGGAGTACGGCGGTGTTGTCAATTTCGAGAATGTCGATGGGCTCTTCCTTGTCGAGAGTGTAGGCGTTTGTACCCACAATCATCTGCGAGCCGTTGTCGATGCGAGCCTGTGTACGTGCGGCAGCCTCCTCGATGCGCATCTTGGGAATGCCTGTCTCGATGGCCTTTGCCATTCCTCCAAGCTCCTCGACCTCTTCGATGAGCTTCCAAGCCTTTTCGGCAATCTCTTTTGTGAGACTCTCCACGTAGTATGAGCCGCCCCAGGGGTCAATCTCCTTACATACGTTGGTCTCTTCCTGAATATATATCTGTGTGTTGCGGGCGATACGTGCCGAGAAGTCTGTGGGCAGTGCAATAGCCTCGTCGAGCGCGTTTGTGTGCAGCGACTGAGTGTGTCCCATTGCGGCGGCCATAGCCTCGACGCATGTGCGTCCGATGTTGTTGTAGGGGTCCTGCTCGGTGAGCGACCAGCCCGATGTCTGGCAGTGTGTGCGCAGTGCCATAGACTTGGGGTTCTTGGGGTTGAACTTTGCAATGATCTTTGCCCACAGCATACGTGCCGCACGCATCTTTGCAATCTCCATGAAGGGGTTCATTCCTATGCCCCAGAAGAACGACAGACGGGGTGCAAAAGCGTCGATGTCGATGCCTGCAGCAACGCCGGCTCTCACATACTCGAGTCCGTCGGCGAGGGTGTAGGCAAGCTCAATGTCGGCTGTAGCACCTGCCTCCTGCATGTGGTAGCCCGAAATTGAAATTGAATTGAATTTGGGCATGTTCTTCGACGTATAGGCAAAGATGTCGCTGATGATGCGCATTGAGAATGCAGGGGGGTAGATGTAGGTGTTGCGCACCATGAACTCCTTGAGAATATCATTCTGGATGGTGCCGGCAAGCTCTTCGAGTTTCGCGCCCTGCTCGAGTGCGGTGTTAATGTAGAAGGCAAGCACGGGGAGCACTGCGCCGTTCATGGTCATTGACACTGACATTTTGTTCAAGGGAATGCCGTCGAACAGCTGTTTCATGTTCTCCATGCAGCAGATTGATACTCCGGCCTTACCAACGTCGCCCACTACGCGCTCGTTGTCGGGGTTGTAGCCGCGGTGAGTGGGAAGGTCAAAGGCTACCGACAATCCTTTCTGTCCCGACGCGAGGTTGCGGCGGTAGAATGCGTTCGACTCCTCGGCTGTAGAGAATCCCGCATACTGTCTGATGGTCCAGGGCTTGAAGGCGTACATCATAGAGTAGGGGCCGCGAAGGAAGGGGGGGAGTCCCGCTGCATAGTCAAGATGCTCCATCTCTTTTGTGTCCTCGGCTGTGTACACCTCTTTTATCTTAATATGTTCGGCTGTGTCGAAAGTGTTGTTTGTGCAGTTGTCGGCAGCAGCCTTGCCGTTGCTAGCGGCAAAAATATCTATGTTCTTGAAATTCTTTCTCATGGCAGCTTCTAAAGTTTTGCGTTAATATCCTTTAAAGTCTCCAATACGTTCACGCGCACGTGGATGAAATTCTCGATGCCTGCGCTCTTGAGCTCCTCGCTGCATGCGGGTGCGCCTGCAACCACGAAGAGGGCTTTTCCGGCGAGCTTCTCATAGGCGGGAATTGCATACTCTGCGTATTCGTCGTCGCTCGAACATATAACCACGATGTCCGCTTCGGCCTTTATTGCAGCCTCTACGCCCTCGTCCACTGTCGCGAAACCCAGATTGTCTATAATCTCGTATCCGGCAACAGCGAAGAAGTTGCTCGAGAACTGTGCTCTTGCCTGACGCATCGCAAGGTTACCGATGGTCAGCATGAAGGCTTTGGGACGGCGGCCGCTCTCCTCGACCTGCATGCGCAGTGCCTCGAACTCCTCGGCCAGACGGCCCTGGGCAAGCACGTTAGGCTCTTCGCCCTCTTTTGCGCCGCAGCAGCATTTTTTCTCAATGGGGCGGTTGCCGTTGGTTGCCTCGTTGAAGTTGGGGTACTGGTTGGTACCGAGCAGAATCTCCTTGCGGCGGGCAGCTGCTGTGCGGCGGCTCTTGCCGTCGTTGTTTATGCACTCCTGAACGCTGCCGCTCTTAACTGCCTGACGGAATCCGCCCTCGTCCTCGATGGCGAGGAACAGTTTCCATGCTTCGCCTGCGAGTGTGGCGGTGAGCTTCTCAATAAAGTAAGAGCCTGCGGCGGGGTCGGCCACTCTGTCAAGATGGCTCTCGTTCTTGAGGATAATCTGCTGGTTGCGGGCGATGCGCTCGGCAAAGGGAGTGGGCGACTCGTACACTGCGTCGAAGGGGGTGACGGTGATTGAGTCGACACCTGCGAGTGCTGCGCTCATTGCCTCTGTCTCGCCGCGCAGAATATTTACGTAGGGGTCGTAAAGTGTCTGGTTGAATGTGCTTGTGACAGCGTGGATAGCCATCTTGCAATCCTCGTCGCTGTTGGGCTTATACTCCTTGACGATGTTTGCCCACAGCATACGTGCGGCGCGAATCTTGGCAATCTCCATGAAGAAATTGCTCGAAATTCCGAAGTTGAACTTAATCTTTTTCGCTGCGGCCGATGCGGGAACGCCTGCCTCGGTGAGGATGTTCATATACTCATTTCCCCACGCAAGAGCGTAGCCCAGCTCATGGGTGATGTATGCGCCGCTGTTGCACAATGCCACTGCATTTACAGTGATGCAGCGGTAGTTGGGCAGTGCTGCAGTGAGGTCGGCGAGTTTCACCATTGCGTCTACGTCGTCGGCCACCTGCTTGCCTCGTGTGAGCAGCTTGCCAATGGGGTCGTACTCTATGCTGCCCTGGAGTTTCTCGAAATTGAAATTGCGCTCCTTGTAGTACTCTATCAGCAGCGCTGCAAACTCATATGCCTTCTTGATACATACTCTGAAGTTGAGCTCTGCCTTTTCGGCGTCGATGCCGTCGAGCATTGTGGCAATGAATGCCGCTGATACTGATTCTCCTTTTACGGCGAATCCCAATGAGGTGCATCCTTTCTCCAACAGCACTTTGGCCTTGCTGTTGGCTGCCGCTGCATCCTCTTCGTTAATCTCCTGACGGATGAGCCAATTGTTGTTGCTCTTGCATCCGCGAGTAAAGGGGAATACTCCCGGGTACTCGTTCTTTACATTCTCGGGAAGGTCCTCCTTGCGATAGAAAGGTTGAACATCGAAACCTTCGGTGGTTTTCCACACGAGTTTTTTCTGAAAATCGGCACCTTTGAGGTCTTCCGTTATTTTGTTCATCCACGTCTCCGTTGTTATCGGCGAAAATTCCGAAAACAGTCTTTGTTTTTCTTCTGCCATGAATATTCGGGTTAGTGTGTTATTAATAATGTTATTTATATTTTCTATTTCTATTTCTATGTTTTTTTCTAAAGGTCAGCTAAGTTCGATGACCTCAAGATCTTTAAATTCTTTTCCGTCGATGGTGACTTTCACCAGCGTCCTCACCTGGTGCCACCCTTGTTTGCCGGCGGCTCCGGGGTTTATGTGCAGACAGCCTACAATGCCGTCGTACTGCACTTTCAGTATGTGTGAGTGTCCGCTGACGAACAGCTGCGGACGCTCGCTGTAGACTGCCCTGCGTATCGAAGCATCGTATCGGCCGGGGTAGCCTCCAATGTGTTTCATAATGACGTTGCACTCCTCCACGCGGAACCTCAGTGTCTCGCTGTAGCGTCGGCGCAGGATGCATCCGTCGATGTTGCCGTACACGGCTCGCAGCGGGCGGAACTTCTCCAAATTATTGGCGACCTCCTCGCTGCCGATGTCTCCGGCGTGCCATATTTCGTCGCAGTCGGCAAAATGTTTCGTGTATCTCTCGTCCCACACTCCGTGCGTGTCCGAGAGAATGCCTATGCGTGTCATTTTCTGCTCTCGATGAAACGGTGAATAATCTCCACGCTGCCCTCGATGCCCAGACGCGAAGAGTTTATGCACAGGTCGTAGGTCTCGGCCTCGCCCCAGCCCGAATTTGCATAGTAGTCGTGGTAGGCTTTGCGTTTCTTGTCTCCTTTCTGTGCAATCTCTTTGGCCTTAGCCTCGTTCACTCCATCGTGTGCCATTATGCGCTTCACTCTGTCGGCAATGTCGGCAGTGACGAAGATGCTGTGCATGCGTGGGTGGTCGCGCAGCACATATTCGGCGCAGCGGCCGATTATTATGCACGACTCCTTCTCCACCAGATTGCGCATCGCCTCACTCTGAAGCTCGAACAGACGGTCGCTGTCCATGCAGCTGCCCACACCCATAGGGTAGGAGCTCATGGCTCCCTTGAGCGCATAAAAACCGCGCATGAAGGGGTTGCTCTCCTTCTCGTCGGCATTCTCGAACACTGTTGCGTCCAGCCCTGTCTCTTGCGCTGCAAGCTCCAGCAGTTTCTTGTCGTAGACGGGAATGTTCAGACGTTGAGCGAGTTTCTGTGCAATCTCTCTTCCGCCGCTGCCAAGCTGTCGGCCTATCGAAATTATATATTTCTCTTCCATAGTGTTTCTATTTTTGCACTTTGTCTGCTGCAAAGGCGGGGTTGTTCCATTTGCTGAATTGCTGTCTCAACAGTGTTATTGCCAGGATGCCCGAAATAAAGTCGGCGATGGGAATGCTGTACCACACTCCATCTTCGCCCATGTAACGGGGCAGTATTATAAGCAGGGGAATGAGGAACAGCACCTGTCGGGTGAGCGACAGGAATATGGACTTGTTCACCTTGCCCACACTCTGGAAGAAGTTTGTGGCAACCATCTGAATGCCGGCGAGTATTATGAACATTGCCGAAATTCTCATTCCTTTGGCGGCATTGGCAATAAGCGTAGCGTCGGTGGTGAAGGCGCGCGCGATAAGCTCGGGAATTCCTTCGCACAATGCGAATCCCGTGAATGTCACGGCAAAGGCCCACCACATTGTCTGTTTCAGTGTCTCTTTCACTCTGTCGTAGCGGCGCGCTCCGAAGTTGTAGCCTATGATGGGCTGCATTCCCTGTGTAACGCCCAGAATCACCATTATAAATATGAAAACAATGCGGTTGGCGATTCCGTATGCGGCAATGGCCATGTCTCCGTTGGCTCCGTAGGTCCTGAGGCCCTTGTTTATGATGATGACCACAATGCAGGCAGCGGCATTGATGAGGAACGGCGAAAGGCCGATGCCCAGAATGCCTTTTACGAAGCGTGCGCGCAGGGCGTATATTCCTCGGCGCAGGTGCAGAAACTCGTTGGGGTTGCTCAGCAATCTTATCTGCCACAGCAGAGTGATAATCTGCGAGAACATTGTTGCGAGTGCCGCGCCGCGTATTCCCCAGTCGAACACATAGATGAACAGCGGGGCGAGAATGACATTGCAGACAACGGTGATAATCGTTGCGTACATCGACTCTTTCGGGTGGCCCGAGGCGCGCAGGGCTGCGTTTATTCCCAGATACATGTGGGTGATGGCGTTACCGTAAAGGACAACCTGCATAAAGTCGCGTGCATAGGGCAGTGTGGCCTCGCTCGCTCCGAAGAAGAAGAGAATGTCGTCGAGGAAAAGCAGTGAGATTCCTCCGAAGATTATTCCCACGATGATGTTGAGCGTCACAAGGTTACCCAATATTATGCAGGCCGAGTCGTAGTCTCTTTGGCCCAATTTTACCGAAAGCTGTGTAGCTCCTCCCACGCCTATCATTGCTCCGAATGCTGCCGACAGGTTCATGAACGGGAAGGTGGTGGCGAGGCCCGAAATTGCAAGCGCACCGACACCCTGTCCGATGAATATACTATCGATCATATGGTAGAGCGATGCAGCCGTCTGTGCAATAATTGCGGGTATCGCATATTGCACGAGCAGCTTGCTTATCTTCTCTGTTCCAAGCTCCGTGGGTATTCCTCTTGTGGATATATTACTCATTTTTATTTATATGCTTGTTTATTTTCGCAATATTTATTTTGCAAAGATATTAAAATCATCGAAAATAGCTATCTTCGCAAAGAAAAAACAAATATAAGAATAAAAATGTCTAAGATAAGAGTCTTGCTTGGAATGAGCGGCGGGGTAGATAGCACAGCTGCGTGCAGGGTGCTTCTCTCTCGTGATTACGATGTTGTGGGGTTGACGCTGCTGACGTGCGAGCTCTCGCAGGGTGCGGCCGAAGAGGCTGCCGCTCTTGCTGCGCGCTTCGGCATCGAGCACCATGTTGTCGACGTGCGCGAAAGATTCAAAGAAACTGTTATCGACCCATTTATACAATCCTATCTTCGCGGCTACACTCCCAATCCCTGTGTCGACTGCAACCCTACGATGAAGTTCAAGGTGCTCGAAGAGTGGGCCGACAGGCTCGGTTGCGAAAAGATTGCGACGGGACATTATGCGCGCATCGAGCGCCGCGGCGACAACTATTTTGTGCGCGCCGGGGCCGATGGCAAAAAAGACCAAAGCTATTTTCTGTGGCGTCTGACGCAGCAACAGCTCTCGCGCACGCTCTTCCCGCTGGGCGAATGGACAAAAGAGGATGCGCGTCGCCATCTGCACGAGACGGGGCTCGAAGAGAAGGCCCGGGATGGCGAGAGCATGGAAATATGTTTCTTCACAGGCGATTACCGCGATTTTTTGCGTCGCGAGGTTCCCGACGTTGACAATGTTATACGTCCCGGCTATTTTGTCGATGCTGCCGGACGCAAATTGGGCGAGCACAAGGGCTTTCCTTTCTATACTATAGGGCAGCGCAAGGGGCTGGGCATTGCATTGGGGCAGCCTGCCTATGTACTCAGAATCAATCCCCAAAAGAATACGGTGATGCTGGGCGATGCGTCGCAACTGCTTACACGCTACATGATGATAGATGCTCCCGAGTGGGTGCAGGGCGTGCCCGAGGGCGACGTTTCGGTGCGCATACGCTACCGCAGCCGTCAGGTTGCGTGCAGGGTGGTGCGCGAGCTTCCCGAGGGGCGTCTGCTGGTGCGTTTCGCCGAGCCTGTCTCGGCAATCACTCCCGGACAGTCGGCCGTCTTTTACAATGGCGATGTTGTTGTCGGTGGTGCCTATATTTCTCTGCAACGCGGTATTAATCAATGGATAAACGAAGATGATAATGAGCAGTGAAAATCCCCTGTCGCTCTCGCGCCTCAACAGCATGGTGCGAGCGGCAATCGAGGAGCAGCTTCCTCTGAAATATTGGGTGACGGGCGAACTTTCCGAGGTTCGCGCAACCTCTGTCGGCCATTGCTACATTGAGCTTGTCGAGCGCGACGAGGCTACAGGCGAAATTTCGGCAAAGGCCCGCGGAACAATATGGTCGCGCGTCTATTCCCTGCTGCGCCCCTACTTTCTTGAACAGACGGGACGCGAATTTTCCGTCGGCCTCAAAGTGCTGTTGCAGGTGAGCGTGAACTTCCACGAGGTCTACGGCTTTTCGCTCGACGTTTGCGACATTGAGCCTGCCTACACTATCGGAGACATGGCGCGTCAGCGTATGCTCATTGTGCAGCGCCTCACCGACGAGGGTGTCATAAATTTGAACAAAGAGCTTCCTTTCCCGTTGCTGCCCAAGCGCGTGGCTGTAATCTCTTCGGCCTCGGCAGCCGGCTACGGCGATTTTTGCGACCAACTGAACGGCAACCTCTATGGATTCAACTTCAGAGTGCAACTTTTTCCCGCGCCCATGCAGGGCAGCAAGGTCGAGGAGGGGATAATCTCTGCGCTCAACGCCATTGCCTGCGACCTCGATTCGTGGGACGTGGTTGTAATCATCCGTGGCGGCGGTGCCACGAGCGACCTCTCGTGCTTCGATACCTACGACCTTGCGAACAACTGCGCGCAGTTCCCTCTGCCAGTCGTTACGGGCATCGGCCATCAGCGTGACGACACGCTGCTCGACATTGTTGCGCACACAAGGGTAAAGACCCCAACGGCCGCAGCCGAGCTTCTCATTCACACGATGCTCGTGCAGGCCGAAAAGATTGAAAATCTGCGTCGCGCGATTCCTGACACAGTGTCGCGCCGCATCGCCGACGAGCGCCGTCGCGTGGAGATGTTGGTGCAGAATCTTCCTCTGTCTGTGGCAATGCTTTTGCAGCAGCAACGTCACAGGCTCGACATTTGGGAACAGCAGCTGCAGGCATCCTCGCCCGACAGGATACTGGCTCGGGGTTACACGCTCACCCTCAGCAGCGGACGCATAGTAAGGTCGGCTGCCGAGCTTTCGGCGGGCGACGAGGTTGTCACACGTTTCGCCGATGGCGATGTTACAAGTACGGTAAAAAATATAAAATAGCAAATAAAAGATGTCTGAACAGGAATATACATACTCGACAGCCGTTGCAAGGCTCGAAGAGATTCTGCGACAGGTGCAGGATGGAAACGAAAATATCGACGCTCTCTACAAGCTGCTGCGCGAGGCCGACGAACTTATAAAGTTCTGCCGCGCACGCCTTTACGAGGTCGACGAAGAGGTAAAATCGTTGCTAGGCTCAATGAATGAATAAAAGTCGCCGTCTGCGGGCGATTTTTTTCGGGAATTTTCAACCTCTTATTATTTATTATATGTAACTTTGCAACCGACGTGTGCGGCTTTCGCCTGCATGCGTCAATATCTATTATATAAATTTCGGAATAAAAAATTAACAGGAATATGAAAAATATCGATTGGTCGAATCTTGGATTCGGTTACATGAAGACCGACTACAATGTTCGTTGCCGTTACCGCAACGGCAGTTGGGGAGAAATTGAGGTTAGCAGCGAGGAGTCGTTGAACATCCACATGGCTGCTACATGTCTGCACTATGGTCAGGAGGCTTTTGAGGGCCTCAAGGCTTTCCGCGGCAAGGATGGCAAGGTGCGCATCTTCCGTCTCGAGGCTAACGCCGAGCGTCTGCAGAGCACCTGCGACGGCATTCTTATGCCTCAGGTGAGCACAGAGCTTTTCCGCGAAATGGTTACAAAGGTGGTTGAGCTCAACAAAGAGTTTATCCCTCCCTACGAGAGCGGTGCCTCTCTCTACATTCGCCCTCTGCTCATCGGCGTCGGCGCACAGGTGGGCGTACACCCCACAGACGAGTATCTTTTTGTGATATTCGTAACCCCCGTAGGCCCCTACTTCAAGGGTGGATTCTCTACCAATCCTTACGTCATCATCCGCGAGTTCGACCGCTCAGCTCCTCTCGGCACCGGCCGTTACAAGGTGGGTGGAAACTACGCTGCCAGCCTCAAGGCCAACCAGATGGCTCACGAGAAGGGCTACTCTTGCGAATTCTACCTCGATGCAAAAGAGAAAAAATATATTGACGAGTGTGGCGCTGCCAACTTCTTCGGAATCAAGGATAATACCTATGTTACTCCCAAGTCTACGTCAATCCTTCCCTCAATCACCAACCGCAGCTTGATGCAGCTTGCGACCGACCTGGGAATGACAGTGGAGCAGCGTGCAATCCCCGAAGAGGAGCTTGCAACATTCTCCGAGGCTGGTGCTTGCGGAACAGCAGCCGTAATCTCGCCCATAGAGCGCATCGACGACCTCGAAAAGGGTGTCTCTTACGTTATTGCAAAGGACGGCAAGCCCGGTCCCGTTTGTACAGCACTTTACAACAAACTGCGTGCCATCCAGTATGGCGACGAGCCCGATACACACGGCTGGGTGACAGTGCTTGATATTTAATAATATAAAAAGAAAAAAATGATGAAAGATTCTAAATATTTTCGCGACCTGGGCTGGGCACAGCTTCAGGGACGCTGGAGCGCTCCTGCGATTTTTACATTGGTCGAAATGGTAATATGCATCGTTGCCGGCTCATTGTTCGGCGGATTGCTGTCGTTGTTTGCCTTGCCGATGGAGTACTCCTACAGGATTGCTTTCTTGGACAATAAGCGCACAGGTGCCGATTTTAAGGTAGAGAAACTTTTCGATGGTTACAAAGATTTCCTGCGCATCTTCGGAACGCTTCTCTTGCAGGGTGTTTACATTATTCTTTGGTCATTGCTGTTGTTTGTTCCGGGTGTTATAAAGTCAATCTCATATTCACAGACAAATTATATATTGAAAGACAACCCCGAACTCAGCTTCAATGCTGCCATCGAGCGCAGTATGGCTATGATGGAGGGACACAAGATGCAGTATTTCCTTTTGTCGCTTTCGTTCATTGGCTGGATTCTGTTGGCTATTATTACCTGCGGCGTACTCTCATTGTGGGTGAATCCTTATATTTGCGCAACAAATGCTCACTTCTACGAGTATGTAAAGGAGGAGTACGAAAAAAAAGATAGCAGCGTAGTCTATGGGTAAGGGAAAATTACAGAAATTCGCGGACATGCGCGAGTACCCCAATGTGGTGGAGCATCACTTCTCTATTGCCGATGCTACCCCCTTCCCCATGCGCGGAAATTGGGGCAAAGAGTTTTTCAAGAACGACAATCCCATAGTCATTGAGCTTGGTTGCGGCCGTGGCGAATACACTGTGGGCCTTGCGCGTCGCTACCCCGACAAGAACTTCATCGGCGTCGACATCAAGGGTGCACGCATGTGGACAGGTGCTACCGAGGCTCTGCGCGAGGGGCTTACAAACGTAGGCTTTCTGCGCACGAATATCGAGATTATCGACCACTTCTTCGCTCCCGGCGAAGTGAGCGAAATATGGCTCACCTTCCCCGATCCGCAGATGAAGAAATACACCAAGCGTCTCACTTCGTCGCTCTTCCTCGAGCGCTACCGCAACATTCTCGCTCCCGACGGCATTGTGCATCTTAAATGTGACAGTAATTTCATGTTCACATACACACGCTACGTCACAGAGGTGAACAAACTGCCGGTGCTCTCGTGTATCGAGGATATCTATGCACAAGAGTCTATAGATGAGATTCTTACGATAAAGACCTACTACGAGCAGCAGTGGCTCGACCGTGGCATTACCATAAAATATATATCTTTCCGCCTGCCGGCCGAGGGCGCGCTCGTCGAGCCCGACGTCGAGATTGAGCTCGACAGCTACCGCAGCTACAATCGCAGCAAACGCAGCGGACTACAAACAAGCAAATAGAAAATGGCACTATACCCCAAATTGATTCTCGACGCACTTACAAAGGTGCGTTACCCGGGCAACGGAAAAAACCTCGTCGAGGCGGACATGGTCGATGACAACATCCGCATCGATGGCAACAAGGTTACCTTCTCGCTGATTTTCGAAAAGCCCACCGACCCCTTCATCCGCTCGGTTGTAAAGTCGGCCGAGACGGCTATCCTCACATATGTGGGCCCCGAAGTGGAGATTGCGGGCAACATCAGCGTTGTCAGCCGTCAGCAGGCGCGTCCCGAGGTTGGAAAATTCCTGCCTCAGGTGAAGAATGTTATTGCAATCTCTTCGGGTAAAGGCGGCGTTGGAAAGTCTACCGTCTCTTCGAACCTTGCAATCGCTCTTGCACGCCTCGGCTACAAAGTTGGCCTTCTCGACGCAGATATTTTCGGCCCCTCGATTCCCAAAATGTTCAAGGTAGAGGATGCGCGTCCCTACAGCGAGCACAAGGATGGCCGCGACCTCATCGTGCCCATCGAGAAATATGGCGTCAAACTGCTGTCAATCGGTTTCTTTGTAGACCCCGAGCAGGCGGTGCTGTGGCGCGGAGGAATGGCAAGCAATGCACTTAAGCAACTTATTGCCGACGCCGATTGGGGCGACCTCGACTATTTCCTTATCGACCTTCCTCCCGGCACAAGCGACATTCATCTTACAATTGTTCAGAGCCTTGCTCTCACGGGTGCAGTGGTTGTCACCACTCCCCAGGCAGTGTCGTTGGCTGCGGCTGTAAAGGGAATGAACATGTTTATGAACGACAAGGTAAACGTGCCCATCCTGGGTCTTATAGAGAATATGGCGTGGTTCACACCTGCCGAACTTCCCGAGAATCGCTACTATATTTTCGGTCGCGAGGGTGGAGTAAAGGTTGCCGAGCAGTATGGAATTCCCGTCCTTGGGCAGATTCCTCTGGTGCAGGCAATCTGTGAGTGCAGCGACAATGGCGAACCCATCGCTCTGCGTCCCGAGACTCCCGACGGTCAGGCGTTCTTGCGTCTTGCAGCCTCGCTTGCTCATCACACTGAACGTCGCAACGACGAACAGGAGCCTACGAAGATAGTGGATACACACTAATATAATAATGTACGGGGGGCGGCGCTAAAAGTCGCCACCATTCATTAATCTTCCGGAATTTTTAACTGATTCTTCTATACTTTACTACTATTATTATATTTTTGCGAAAATATCAATCTAACAAAATAAAAACTATGAGACTATCGGCTTTTTTGCTTGCGGCGATAATGGGAATCTTTTCCCTCTCGGCGCACGAAATAAAAATTAAAGTGAATGCTTCGCAGCGCATTGCAACCTCTTCGCCCCTTTTCAACGGCACGAACATCGAGGACATTAACAACCAGACTAACGGTGGAGTCTTCGGCCAGCTGTTGCACGGCGAGGCCTTCGAAGAGAATATCGAGACAGATTTTCTCAACCTCAAGCGTTCCGACTACTCCAAAATATATATAATGATTGACGAGCGCCGTGTGCCTCACCTCATCACACAGAGCAATGTCTATTGCGGCGTCAGCTGGAACAACCTCACCGAGGAGTGCGATGTACACAGCTACGATGTCTACAACGCGGGAAAGTTCAGTACTCCTTTCGTTATCTCGGGTTATAAATTCGAGCGTCGCTATCTTCCTTTCGATTCGCTGCCCGAGAATATTCAGAAGACAATGATGCAGCGCATCAACGGCAACGAGCAGGTGAGCAAATTCTGGTCGAAGAGCGTGAAGGGCGGTGCCGAGTTCGACTATAAGCTTGTGCGTGACGGCAAGGCGTATATGGGCCGTCAAACACAGCGTGTGGAATTTCTCTCGGGCAACGGCGAGGTTGGAATCACCAATCATGGCCTCTACAGAATGGGTATTCATCTGTGCAAAGACAAAGTGTACGAGGGTATCTTGCGCGTAAAGGCTATGCAGCCTACAACCATCTATCTGTCGTTGCGCGACAACAATGGCGAGATTATTGCCGAAAAACCTTATGAGCTTAAGGGCGACGGCAGCTACGAAAAGGTAGTATTCGAGCTTACCCCCTCGGCCGAGGCTCTCGAGGGCTCGTTCGGAATCTCTCTCAAAAGCAAAGGTTGCATCGACCTTGGCTACGCATTTATGCAGCCGGGCGAGTGGGGCCGAGTGAACGGCTATCCTCTCAGAAAAACATTTGTCGATGCTCTCAAACGTCAGGGAATAAAGGCTATAAGATACAATGGCTCGATGGTCGACTGTGGCACAGACCCCTATAATTATCGTTGGAAAAAGATGCTCGGCCCCGTAGACGAGCGCCGCATCACGTACCGCAGCGGCTTCTCGCCCTATGCTACCCACAGCTTCGCATTCATAGAAATGTTGCAGCTTGCCGAGGTTATCGATGCAGAGTGCATCATTGGAATGAGCATGGACGAGACTGCCCAGGACATCAGCGATTTTGTAGAGTATGTGAACGGCTCGGCTGACACCAAATGGGGTGCGCGTCGTGTGGCCGACGGCCATCCTGCGCCCTATAACCTCAAATATATTCAGGTGGACAATGAGAGACATATTACTCAGGGCTACATAGAAATGATGAAGAAATTTGCGTTGGCTGCTTGGAAGGTGGACCCCGAAATGAACATTATGACCTCTCTCAACCTGCATAGCAAAAGATACGAGAAGGGTAATCCCGAGTACGACCTTGCATTGCAGCTTGTAAGATGGTTCGTCGATCAGGGTAAGGCCGACAAGCTTGCGTGGGACCCCCACTTCGATGGTGGAGACCTGGGTTGGGCTTCTTCTGATAATTTTTATCGTCACTTGGGCCTCAACCTCAAGCGCGACCTCGAGGCCGACGTTCCCGGCTTTAAATTGAATCTGCATCCTATGGAAGAGAATGGCTGGCGCTGCGACTGGTATCGTGGCCTTGCTCATGCTCACAACTATAATAAAATTCAGCGTCACGGTGATAGCTTCAAGATGATAGGTACCGCAAATACCTTCCAGCCTCACGGCCTGCACTATATGTGGGATCAGGGACGCATCCACTTCAATTCGCACGAAATATGGTTCATGCCCTCGGCCTATATTGACGAGGAGCTTGCGAAGCATTGGTTCACGAATGTGGTAGAGACTTCGAGCAGCGACGAAAAGACTCTCGACGTTACAGCCAAGATGAACGACGCGGGTGACTCACTCTTCGTCTATGTGGCGAATGTTTCGGAGCACGACCAGACTGCCGAAATTGACATTGAGAATTTTAAATACAAGAGCCGCACAGAGGTGTGGAGCATCGGCGGTTGCGACCTTACAGAGACAAACACTGTCGACAACAAGATGAATGTGTCGCCCAAAGTGAAGAAGGTGTCGCTCTCGGGCAAGAAGGCTAAATATACTTTCCCCCGCTACTCTTACACAATCATAAAATTGAGACGATAGTCGATTGCTATAAACATAAATAGGCCCGCGCGAGCGGGCCTATTTAGTTTTCGGGGGGGTATTTTGATTAAGCGTACTTGAATCTCTTGATGCTGCCTTTCGGGGTCTTTGCGAATGCCTCACTCTGCAATTCGTAGCCCGAAATCTGCGAGAATGCGGGAACAGCCTTGTTCAGTGTCACGATATTCTCGTCCATTATCTTCTTGATGCTCTCGGCGGGAACATTGTCGGCTGTCAGCTGGTCGGCGTTGGGAACGATGAGCGCCACGAACTTCTCGCCACGCTGCACGATGAGCGACTCGGCCACGTAGGGAAGCACATTCAGCTTCACCTCAATCTCCTCGGGGTAGACATTCTCGCCGTTGCTGCCCAGCAACAGGCTCTTGTTGCGTCCCACGAGGAACAGGTTATTCTCCTCGTCGATGGTGCCCAGGTCGCCTGTGCGGAACCAGCCCTCCTCGGTGAACACTTCGCGGTCGGCTTCGGCATTCTTGTAGTAGCCGATGAAGGTGTTGCTACCTTTCACAAGCACCTCTCCGACAATCTTGTGGGGGTTGGGCGAGTCAATCTCAATCTGCATGCAGTCTACGAGCACTCCGCACGACTTCAGCTTGTAATTGCCCAGCTTGCCCAGCGAGATTGTAGGGCCGCACTCGGTCATTCCGTAGCCTGTGACGAGGGGCAGCTGCAGCTTCTCTATGAGCAGATTCTCAAGCTGTTCGGGCAGCGCCGCGCCGCCTGTAACGATAATCTCTACCTTTCCACCCAAATTTGCGAGGAGCTTCTCGCGCAGCACAGAGTAGTACTCGGCACTCTCCTTTTCAATCTCTCCGCGGGTAGCAGCAATCTCCGCCGCAGCATATTCTGTCATCTTTTTCAGTACCAGCGGCACCATCATCACCGTAGAGGGTGAAACATTCTGCATCGCGTCCTTCAAGATAGAGGGAGCGGGCGGCAGACAGAGAACTGTAAGGTGCATTCCCAGACACATGCATGCGCACATGTCGTACAGCATTCCGAAAATGTGGGCGAAGGGCAGAATGCTCAGGTAGTTGTCGCCTCTTCTGTAGGGGAAATATCGGGGGATAAGGTCCACGTTGCTGCTGATGTTGCGCACCGTCAGCATCACTCCTTTGGGGTTGCCCGTAGAGCCTGATGTGTAGTTTATGCAGCAGAGATCGTCCATTTCGCGGCTTTTGTACTCTACATCCGCAGCGCTCCATCCGTTGGGGTGGGCCTCGGCAAAGAGGCTGTCAGCCTGGGAGTAGAGCTCGGCGAAATTGTCGCGGCTCGCAAGGAGCTCCATATTTTTCATGTCTATGGCTGCAATGAGCTGCGGCATCTGCTCGAAGTCCATTCCCTCGAAGATAGCCTTTTCGGTAAAGAGTACTCTGGTGTCCGAGTGGTTCACCATATTTTGTGTGTCGGCGGGTGTGAATCCGTTGAACAGCTGAGACGATACGTAGCCGCCCGAGGTTACCGCCATAAAGGTCATTGCCCAGTTTGAACTGCTGCGTGCGTTGAGCGAAATTTTGTCGCCCTCCTTCAGGCCGGCAGCCTTCCACACAAGGTGCATAGTCTCTATTTTTTTCGCAAGCTCGCCGTATGTAAGAACTTCATTCTTGTAGTCGTTGAGCGCGGGGCTGTTCCAACAACTTTTTACACTCTCTTCAAATGTCTTTATAAAATATTGCATGGTATTTAAATTGTTTTTTGTTGTTACCGATGCAAAAGTAGACAAGAAAGTTTCTTGAATTGCACATTTGTGCCGCATTATGCAATTTGTTGATAAAATTGGCTAATTAGGGGCTAAAAAGACTATTTTGGGGCGAAATTTACGCCTCTTCTCACTTGCCGCCAAGCATTTTTTGCAAAATTTGCTCAACCTCTGTGGCTGTTGGTGACACGGCAAGGATGGTTCCGTTGCTGTTTACAAGTACTGTGCGTCCGCCGCTGTTGTCTACTCCGTACTTCTCCCAGATTTTATTTTCGTCTTTAAGCTCCAGTAAATTCAGCCAAGGGTAGCCATCCCTTTCGATTGCGAGTTTCATATCCTCGCTATTATTTTCGCGTGCAACGCCTACGATGGTAAAGCCCTTGTCTTTGTAGGCCTCGTAGACGGGAATCATGCTCATGGATGTGCGTCGGCAGGAGCCGCACCACGATGCCCACAGGTCGATGAGGGCAATCTTTCCGGCAATCTCTTTGCTCAGTGTGTGCAGCGTTCCGTCGAGCGCGGGAGCGGTAAAGTCTATGTAGCGGCCACCCACTACAATTCCACGGCTCTGCACCCATGTTTCCATCTTTTTGCTCAATGAGTGCTTGGGGAAAAGTGGCTGATAAACTTCGTTGAAAAGAGCGATGAACAGCGAGTCTTTTGATGAATCGCGGCTGTACATTGCCTGACATTGCAGTATGTACAATCCCACTAATGAGCGGTCGCTCTTTATAAAGTCATCAGTGTGTTTATTGCACTTCTCGATTGCCTTTTCGTATTTCTCCTGATAAGCAAGATACTCGGGAGTGAATGCCTCGCCCGACTCTACAAGGGCGTTCATTTCCTGTTGCGCCTTATATTTTGTGGCATTGTCCTTTGCAGCATAAAATAACTCTTCGAGCTCCATTGCGCGGGGCGAGTACCTAAGGCCGTTTCTATCTAGCGAGTCACCCTCCTCTTCCAACGGGTCGATAATGCTGTTTTCCACAGAATCATATTGCAAAAAGTGTTTATTGGTGGGGCTTTCACTCTTTAAAGTAGGTCTTTTGTTCTCTTTTTTAAAATGGTAGAAAGTTGCATTTACCGTGCCCTCTTCGGCGAAAAAATCACAAGTGAACCACGTGCCTCTATCGTGCTCTTCCATCGAAATAAGCTCGTAGGGCGTTATTTCGTCCACGTAAAGGTCGAAGGAGAATTTGCCGTCAACCACGGGAATGCTGTCGCAGGCATCGACGCGCAGGTCGCTGCCAAAGGGGGCGAGCAGCATCATTGTGTAGGTAGAGTCGGGTACCGTGCCCTCTATGCGGCAGTGCATCTTCTCCTTTTTGTTTGTACACGCCACGGCCAATGTTGCTGCGGCAATGAGTAAAAGTAATTTTGCAGTCTTCATTTTGTCTGTTTTTTGTTTCTTTCCTATTTAGACGCAAGAAGAATGTGAAAGGTTACAAATTGTGCGAACTTTTTTTGCTTTTCTCCTTATAGAAATAAAAAAGAGGGCTACAGCCCTCTTATGCGATAGTAAAAGCCGATGGCTGCGGCAATAAGAATCACTCCTAATGCCCCGTACAGCCACCGGCTATTTTTTCGGCCCACAGCTTTTACAATGGGCTCGGCGTTTTTTGTATTGAAAAACCACTCCCAGTCGAGCAGCGCTGCCAAGAGAGAGGTCGCTCCCGCAAGAAGAAAAATTGTCTGTATCAGATGGTGAAGAAACATCTCTCTGCTGCTATTGTGGTTACTTTTTAAGTGCGGTCCATCCTTGTGCCTTCAGCTCCATCTCTACGCCGTCGCGAGTGATGAGTGCAGCTCCAAGCTCCTCTTTTACAATGTGTCCGATGAGGCGCACGTCCTTCATTCCCGCCACCTTTTCGTGGTCGGCGATGGGCACGGTGAAGAGAAGCTCATAATCCTCGCCGCCGTTCAGCGCGCAGGTGATTACGTTCAAGTTCAGCTCCTCGGCCATCACAGCTGTCTGGTAGTCGATGGGAATCTTGTCCTCATATATGCGGCAGCCTACGTTGCTCTGCTTGCAAATGTGCATAAGCTCCGACGAAAGGCCGTCCGACACGTCCATCATCGACGTTGGGGTAACGTTCGCCTCGCGCAGACGCTCGATAATGTCGCGACGCGCTTCGGGCTTCAGCTGTCTCTCGAGAATGTACTCTTTTCCGGCAAAGTCGGGCTGCACGCCCTCCTTGTCCATGGTGGCAACCTTCTCGCGTTCGAGCAACTGCAGGCCCATATAGGCTGCACCCAGGTCGCCCGACACGCAAATGAGGTCGGTAACCTTTGCTCCGCTGCGCTTCACGCTCTTGCCTTTGGGGGCAGTGCCTATGGCTGTGATGCTTATGGCGAGTCCCGTGAGCGACGAGCTTGTGTCGCCGCCGACAATGTCCACATTGTGACGCTCGCAGGCAAGGCGCAGTCCCGCATAGAAATCCTCCATGTCCTCTATGCAGAATCTCTTGCTCAGCGCAATGGATACTGTAAGCTGCTTGGGTGTTCCGTTCATTGCGTAGATGTCCGAGAGATTCACCATTGCTGCCTTGTAGCCCAAATGCTTCAGCGGAACGTATGTGAGGTCAAAATGTACGCCCTCCATCAGAAGGTCGGTGGTTACAAGCACCTCATCCTCCTCTTTGAATGCGAGGATGGCTGCGTCGTCGCCCACTCCCGTCAATGTCTCTGCGTTTACGGGAGCGATGCCTGACGTCAGATGCTCAATGAGTCCGAACTCTCCTAATGTGGCAATTTCTGTTCTGTGTGTTTCGTTCATAATCTCTTTTTTTGTGGAGCGTTCCTTAAGATCTGTTGATAAGCTCTTTGAAGATGGTTGTCATGCGGGGCTGTGCCTCGTCGGCAGCCTTCTGCACCTCTTCGTGGCTCACCTCAACCACAACGCCCTCGAGTCCAAGGTCGGTGATTACCGAAATTCCGAATACTCTGATGCCGCAGTGGCGAGCAACGATAACTTCGGGCACTGTAGACATTCCCACTGCGTCGCCACCCATTCTGCGGAACATCACATACTCGGCGGGAGTTTCGAAAGTGGGGCCCTGTGTGCCCAGATAGACACCCTCCATCACTCTGATGCCCTTCTCGGCTGCAACCTCCTTGGCCTTTGCGATAAGCTCGGGGTCGTAGGTCTTGCTCATGTCTGGGAAACGATCGCCATACTCGATGTTCTTGCCGCGCAAGGGGTGCTCGGGGAATGTGTTTATATGGTCGTTGATAATCATAAGGTCGCCGATGATAAAGTCGGGGTTCATTCCTCCGGCTGCGTTAGAGACGAAGAGAGTTTTGATGCCAAGCTCGCGCATCACTCTCACGGGGAAGGTAACCTCTTTCATAGAGTATCCCTCGTAGTAGTGGAAACGTCCCTGCATGGCCATAATGTCCTTGTTGCCCAGCTTGCCGAAGATGAGCTTGCCCGAGTGACCCTCTACTGTAGAAAGGGGAAAGTTGGGAATATCTTTATATTGAACTTCGTATTTCTCTGTAATCTCGTTCACGAGGCTGCCGAGTCCTGTACCCAAAATGATGGCGGTCTCGGGCTGTGTCTTCATTACCGACTTCAAAAATTCAGCGGTCTCTTTGATTTTTTCTAACATAATCGACAATTATTTGGTTAAACATTTTTTCATTTTCCATGATTCTCACCTTTATGGGAATCATATATATATTCTCCTTTATTATAATAGGAAGGTCGTCGCGTCCGATGATTCTTTCGGCGTCCTTTTCGGTGGTTATTATCATTCTCTTTTCCGCCGGCAGCGACTCAAACTTCGAGGCAATCTCTTTAAACTCGTTGCCTGTAAAGTGGTGGTGGTCGGGGAATTTCATCAGTGTCACCTTTGCCCCACGGCGTTCAAGCTCCTTCTTCAAAGGCTCGGGGCGGGCAATGCCTGTGAGCAGCAGAATCTCGGAGCCGCCGTCGATGTTGCACTTCTCTTCATTAACGTCGAAGATGGCAATAGGTTCATCGTAGCACACGGTCGAGAAGAATATGGGTGTTCCCTTTTTCGCGCCCAACATTTTTATATAATGCTCTTTTGTCTCGCTGCTGATGTCCGAGGGGCATTTTGTTACGATTACCGCATGGGCGCGCTCGATTCCCTCGGCCGTCTCGCGCAATCGTCCGAATGGCAGCACACTGTCGCGCCACGTGGGGCGGTTGTAGTCGACAAGCACGATGCTCAGTCCCGGCGTCACGTAGCGGTGCTGAAAAGCGTCGTCCAGCAGTATGGCGTCGGGCCTTTTCTCCTCTTTTAACAACTGCTCGATTCCGTTCACGCGTTTCTCGTCCACGGCAACCGTTATTTTCGGGAATTTTTTCTTAATCTGTGCAGGCTCGTCGCCCACCTCTGTGGCGTTGCAATCCTCGCCGGCCTTGAAAAATCCTTTCGTCTTTCGGCGGTAGCCTCTGCTCAGAGTGGCAATCTCAAACTCATCTTTCAACAGATTGATAATGTACTCAATGTGAGGGGTCTTTCCCGTGCCGCCCACCGTAAGGTTACCCACCGCGATTACGGGCAGGTCGAAACTCTTGCTTTCGAGCCATCCGGCGTCAAAGGCAAGGTTCCTGATGGTGACGGCCCAACAGTAGGGGTTAATGTAATCTGTCAGTCTCATGATGAATTTATCCAATGCAACGCGAAGATAGCTATTTTTCCTTTCTTATATATAATATTATTGGCTAAATTACCGTTTTTATCATGTAAAATGGCACTATATTAAAAATGTTTCTCCTTTTTTTCTTTTAAAATAGCTTTTTTATTGAAAAAAAAGGTTACTTTTGTGGCGAAATAGTGCGCGGTTTACAATTTTTTTGTAACTTGCGCCGAGTTTGTAATATATAAGGAAAGATGCTCGAGTGGTTGAAGAGGCACGCCTGGAAAGCGTGTATACGCCAAAAGCGTATCGGGGGTTCGAATCCCCCTCCTTCCGCAATTGCTTGAATAATATAGAATTAGAGATAAAAATTATAATTAATTTAAATAACAATTTCTAAAATTAACACACAATGAAAAAGCTTTTTGCAATTGTTGCAATGTTGGGATTGTTCACATTCGGAACAACTCAGTCTATCCTTGCACAGGATGACGCTCAGGCTGCTGCCGGCGAGCAGGCTACCGAACAGGTTGATTCACTCGCATCAGATTCTACTGCTACAGATTCAACAGCTGTTGCTGCTGAAGAAACTACTCCCGCTCCCGTAGAGGAGGCTGAACCCGAAAGTTTCCACAAAACTATCAAGACTAAGTTCATCGAGGGTGACGCAGGCTTCATGTCTTTGGTTGCTATCGCTATGATCATCGGTCTCGCATTCTGCATCGAGCGTATCATCTACCTCAGCCTTGCACAGGTAAACACAAAGAAATTGATGGAGGAGATTGCTAAAGCTCTTGAGGCTAAGGATGTTGAGAAGGCAAAAACTATCTGCCGCAACACAGCTGGTCCCGTAGCTTCTATCTGCTACCAGGGTCTTATGCGCATCGACGAGGGTCTCGACGTAGTTGAGCGTTCAATCGTTTCTTACGGTAGCGTTCAGGCTATGAACCTCGAGAAGGGTTGCTCATGGATTACTCTTTTCATCGCGATGGCTCCCTCACTCGGATTCTTGGGTACTGTGATCGGTATGGTTATGGCGTTCGACGATATCCAGCGTGCTGGTGATATTTCTCCTACAGTCGTTGCAGGTGGTATGAAGGTGGCTCTTATTACAACTATCTATGGTATTATCGTAGCTCTTATCCTTCAGGTATTCTACAACTACGTACTTGGTAAAATCGAGGCTATCACAGCTGACATGGAGGATTCTTCAATCGTTCTCCTCGACCTTCTTACAAAGTATAACCTCAAGAAGTAATTTTGACCCTTATCATTATTAATTATGAAAGCTTCTGTTATTAATAAAATATCAAGCTATGTCTTTGCCGCACTGGTGGGGGTGTCAGCAGTCGTTCTCGGACTGTTCTTCTTCGTCGGTTACGACAACTACATTACCTTGAACGGTAAGTCTGTGGTTGACCCGCAGTTTACTGACTTGTTAATGTATTGGATGTATGCTTTGGTTGCAGCAGGAATTGTTTTCGTGGTTCTCTTCGTAATCGCGCAGTTCTTTGCTACATTGAAGACCAACCCTCGTAGCGCAATGAACACCGTTATCGGTATCGTCCTCGTGGTTGCTCTCTTCGGCGGTGCTTACGCACTTGCAGAGGATGCTCCCATTAGAATGGCCGACAATACTTTGTTCGAGGATAAGTTCAACCTTATTCTCAGCGACGTATGTATCTATGTTCAGTATGTGCTTCTCGCTGTATCAGTATTGCTTACAGTAGTAAGTTTGTTAGGTGTTAAAGCTAAAGTAAAAGCGTAAGTAAACAATGGGAAAAAGAAAAGTACCGGGATTGAATGCCTCTTCAACGGCTGACATCTCATTCATATTGCTCATCTTCTTCCTTGTAACCACTTCAATGGATACCGACCGCGGATTGGCGGTACGTCTTCCTAACCCTCCCGAGGAGAATCAGCAGGATCCTCCCAAGATTCGTGAGAGAAACTCTATGATTGTAAACGTGAACATGAACAACCAGATCATGGTTACAATCGCTAAAGAGCCCCGTGAAATTCAGGTTTCTGAGCTTCGTGAGCTTGCTAAGGAGTTTATCGCTAACCCCGAGGACAAGGCTGACCTTCCCGAGAAAGTGGCTGTCGAGCTTCCCGCACCCTTCGGTGTGCAGATGATTACAAAGAACCACGTAATCTCTTTGCAGACTGACCGTGCTACAAGCTACGATACATACTTCCAAGTTGAGAATGAGTTATACGGCGCATACAACGACCTGCGTGACGAATTGGCACGTAAGACCTTCGGTCGCCCCTACCGCGAGTGTACCGAGGACGAGCAGTTGGCTTGCCGCCAGTACTACAAGTGTGTAATTTCCGAGGCTGAGCCCCGTAAATATAACCAGTAAAGATTATGAGTAAGTTTCAAAAGAAAGGAAAGGCAGAAATGCCGGAATTGAATACCTCTTCATTGCCTGACTTGATTTTCTCTATCCTCTTCTTCTTCATGATTGTAACATCAATGCGTGAGGTTGAGCTTAAGGTGGAGTTCAAGGTTCCCTCGGGTACTGAATTGGAGAAACTTGAGCGCAAATCTTTGGTATCGAATATTTACATTGGTAAGCCTACGAAAGATTTTCGTGCAAAGTTAGGTACGCAGAGCCGTATCCAGTTGAACGATAAGTTTGCCGACCCCAGCCACATTCGCGAGTTTGTTCAGGCAGAGCGCGAGAGCTTGGCAGAGCGTGACAAACCCTTCATGAAGATGTCTTTGAAAATTGACAAAGAGACTCAGATGGGTATCATCACTGACGTGAAGATGGAGTTGCGCGAGGCGATGGCACTTTCAATCGTATACTCAGCGACACAGCGTTAATAGTTGTGCAGCATAATAAAAAAGCAACGAGCCAATCGGCTCGTTGCTTTTTTATGTATATATGCGATTCGTTTGAGACGAGAAGCGTATATTATCTTTTCCTTGTGTAGGTAGTGAAGGCAAAGTCGAATGCGTGCTTTTCGTCCTTGCAGCGCTCTTCTCTCTCTGTCTCGCACCATTCGCCGCCCCTCCATTCGGGGAAGAAGGCGTCGGCCTTTTCGGGGGTGTTCTTCACCTCTGTAAGGTAGAGAATATCGGCAAAGGGTAGGGCGTAGCTATACAGCTGCTCTCCGCCGATAATGTAGACTGTCTCTTCGTTTGCGCAGCTTTTCAGTGCCTCTTCGAGCGAGGGGAATACTTCGGCTCCGGGGAAGGCAATCTTCTTGCGCGAAAGGACGACGTTTCTTCTGTTGGGCAGCGCTCCCTTGGGCAGCGAGCGGAAGGTGTTGCTGCCCATTATTATTGTGTGGCCTGTGGTCAGTTGCTTGAATCTCTTGAGGTCGTCGGGCAACCAATAGATAAGCTCGTTGTTGTTGCCGATGGCTCTGTTCTCGGCAACGGCCGCAATCATCGCTACTTTGTACATGGTCATTCTGTTTAGGGAGGTTCTATAAATTAGTAATTTAATATTCTTAGCAGGGTGGGTTCAGTTTCGGCCGCTTTTGGCTTTATTTTTGCATCTTATTGATATTTCCTCGGTTGCGATGCCCGCATCGCGCCCTTACAAACATCAAAAATCTACTAAAAATAAAACTCAAAATCGTCGCGACCTAATTTAAAGAACCTCCCTTTATACTGAAACTTCGGCCTTAATGTGGGGGTGGGCAGTGTAATCCTCCAGCGAGAAGTCCTCGAACTTGAAGCTGAAAATATCCTTTACGTCGGGGTTTATTTTCATCTTGGGAAGAGCATAAGGCTCGCGTGTGAGCTGCAATTTAGCCTGCTCAATGTGGTTCAAGTAGAGGTGGGCGTCGCCGAGCGTGTGGATAAAGTCTCCGGCCTTCAGTCCTGTAACCTGCGCCATCATCTGCAGCAGCAGTGCATAGGATGCAATGTTGAAAGGCACTCCTAGGAAACAGTCGGCGCTGCGCTGGTAGAGCTGCAGGCTCAGTCGGCCGTCGGCAACGTAGAATTGGAACATTGCATGGCAGGGGGGCAGGTTCATATTTTCGATGTCCGCCACGTTCCATGCGTTCACAATTATTCGGCGCGAGTCGGGGTTCTTTTTCAGTGTCTCCACAACCTCGCTTATCTGGTCAATGTGTCCGCCTTTGTAGTCGGGCCACGAACGCCACTGATAGCCATAGACGTGGCCGAGGTCGCCATTCTCGTCGGCCCATTCGTTCCATATGCGCACTCCATTCTCCTGAAGATATTTTACGTTTGTGTCGCCGGCGAGGAACCACAAAAGCTCGTGTATGATTGACTTTAGGTGCAGTTTCTTTGTTGTGAGGCAGGGGAATCCCTCTTCGAGGTTGAAACGCATCTGGTGTCCGAAGACACTGATTGTTCCCGTTCCTGTTCGGTCCTCTTTCTTTGTACCCTCCTTGAGGATGCGGTCGAGTAGGTCAAGATATTGTTTCATATATTTGTAATTTTCAGTATTCGCAAACTTTATGCAAAGATAGTGCCAGCGAGTGAGCGAAAATTTATTTTCGTTCGCAACGAGTGCCGCCTATGTTCGCAACATTTATGCAAAGATAGTGCCAGCGAGTGAGTGAAAATTTATTTTCAATCGCAACGAGTGCTGCCTATGTTCGCAACATTTATGCAAAGATAGTGCCAGCGAGTGAGTGAAAATTTATTTTCATTCGCAACGAGTGCCGCCTATGTTCGCAAACTTCAGTTTGCAAATATAATTCAACTTTTCAGTGTCAGCAAAAAAACTATTTGCTTTTATCGCAAACAGTTGTTTGTTTTTCACTTGCGGAAAATGTATCTTTGTACCATGGTTACAAATAGAATGGAACTTTCGGCAGAATTTGTCGAACAGACGAAGGCTCTTTTCGGCGAAGAGCGATATTCTCGATTCTCTTCGGCTCTCGAGACAGAGCCGGTGGTGAGCGTGCGTCACAATCCCGCGAAACGCGCCGCCGACCTCGGCGGCGAGCTTGTTGCGTGGGCGGGCGATGCCTGCTATCTTGACACGCGCCCCCTCTTTACGGCCGACCCTCTTTTTCACGCAGGATGCTACTATGTTCAAGAGGCCTCTTCGATGTTTCTCGAGCAGGTGCTCAAACAATATATTGATGCTCCGGTGCGCATGCTCGACCTATGCGCCGCCCCCGGCGGAAAGTCCACGCATGCAATCTCGCTGCTGCCCCAGAGCTCTCTGTTCGTTGCCAACGAGCCGATGCCTCTGCGTGCAGGTGTTCTTGCCGAGAATGTGATAAAGTGGGGCAGCCCCTCGACGGTTGTCACCCGCAACGAGCCTGCCGACTTTGCGCCTTTCAAGGAATTTTTTGATATTATACTCGTCGATGCTCCATGCTCGGGCGAGGGAATGTTCCGCAAGGATGCCCGCGCCGTCTCAATGTGGTCGCCCGGAAACGTAAAGACCTGCGTGGCGCGTCAGCGTACTATACTCTCGGACATCTGGGGCTCTCTGCGTCCCGGAGGGCTGCTTGTGTACAGCACCTGCACCTTCAATTCCCACGAGGATGAAGAGATGGTTGCGTGGGTGCGCGACGAGCTTGGAGCCGAGGTTCTTCCCGTTGCCGTCTCTCCCGAGTGGGGAATCACCGGCAATCTCACGGGTGGCGATTTTCCCGTCTACCGATTCCTCCCCGGCTTTACCCGTGGCGAGGGATTCTTCCTCGCACTGCTGCGCAAGGATGGCGACGGCGAGGTTGCGCAGCCGCGTCCCACACGTTCGCGCCCGACGCCTCTGCCCAAGGCCTGCAACGCAGCCTGCTCGTGGCTGAATGCCCCCGAAAAGTATGCTTTTACAGTAGAAAATGATACGGTTGTTGCAGCTCCCCGCGAACATCAAACGGCGATTGCAGCATTGCAGGCGCGTCTGAAGGTGCTGCATAGTGGAGTGGCCGTCGCCGCTGTAAAGAACAACAAACTGCTGCCGTCGCACAGGCTGGCCATGAGCACCGCCCTCAACCGCGAGGCCTTCCCCGCCGTTGAGCTCACCTGCGAGCAGGCTCTTGCCTACCTCCACCGCGAGGCACTCTCCCTGCCCTCGGCCCCCATGGGTGTCATTCTCTTCACATATAAAAATGTCCCCTTGGGATTCGCAAAAAATGTCGGCAACAGAGTGAACAACCTCTATCCTGCCGAGTGGCGCATACGTAAAGACCCGATGGAATTTTAATGAAAATAAAAATGCAACATATGAAAAAACTTCTTTTTACACTTTTGGTTTTTGTCGCATCTGCCGTGTATGGACAGATGGAGAATCCTGTGATAATATCCTCTTCGGTTGATGTCGCGGATGGCGAGGCTACCCTCAAATTCAAGGCCGCCATCGAGTCAGGCTGGCACTTGTATTCTACCGACCTTCCTGCCGGTGGCCCAACCTCGGCAACCGTGGAGTTCGAGACTCTCGAGGGTGCGCAGCTGCTGGGTACGCTTGTTCCCGGTGCGGGCGAGATTGAGAAAGACGACCCCATCTTTGGAATGAAGGTAAAATACTACGAGAATGAGGCGACCTTTACCCAAAAGGTTAAGTTGCTCGGTGGAAAATATCGCCTTCAGGGCTATCTGCGTTACGGCGCATGCAACGACGAGACCTGTCTGCCCCCCACAACCTATGAGTTTGACGTTGAAGGCACTGCCGAGGGTGGCGCAGCTGCTGCGACAGCGCAGCCTGCAAAGAATGACGCGCCCGACGCGGCTGCTGACGCAGAGACATTCTCGGCCAATCCCCTGTGGCGCCCCGTAGTAAGTGAGCTTAGCGCTTTTGACAATGTAGGCACAAGCGAGGCTGCGCGCTCCATGTGGCTCACATTCCTGCTGGGCTTCGGCGGAGGTTTTCTGGCACTTCTCACCCCCTGCGTGTGGCCCATAATCCCCATGACCGTCAGCTTCTTCCTGAAACGTGCCGGCAATCGCGGAAAGGCTCTGCGCGAGGCAATGCTCTACGGAGTCTCTATTGTGGTAATATATTTGGGCCTCGGCCTTGCAGTGACAGCAATCTTCGGCGCGAGTGCGCTCAACGCCCTCTCTACGAATGCAATCTTCAACCTGATATTCTTTGCAATGCTGGTGCTTTTCGGCGCCTCGTTCCTCGGCGGCTTCGAGCTTACGCTCCCCTCGTCGTGGACAAACAGCGTGAACAGTAAGGCCGGCAGCACCACAGGAGTACTCAGCATCTTCCTTATGGCATTTACCCTGTCGCTCGTCTCGTTCTCGTGCACAGGCCCCATTATCGGCTTCTTGCTTGTAGAGGTCTCTACCGGCGGCTCGCTCTTCGCTCCCGCCGTGGGAATGTTGGGCTTCGCATTGGCGCTCGCCCTTCCCTTTACAATCTTTGCACTCTTCCCCTCGATGCTCAAGCAGGTGCCCCGCTCGGGTGGATGGATGAATGTCGTGAAGGTTACCCTCGGCTTTATCGAGCTTGCCTTTGCGCTTAAATTCCTCTCTGTTGCCGACCTCTCCTACGGCTGGGGAATACTCGACCGTGAGGTCTTCCTCGCCCTGTGGATAGTGCTTTTCGCACTCTTGGGCCTTTATCTTTTGAATGTAATACATTTCCCCCACGACGACGCCGAGGAGCGCAAGACTACCGTTCCGCGTTTCTTCCTTGCCGTAGCGTCGCTCGCATTCTCTATCTATATGATTCCCGGCCTTTGGGGCGCGCCCTGTAAGGCAGTGAGCGCCTTTGCTCCCCCCATGTGGACACAGGATTTCAGCCTCGTCGACAATGAGGTTCATGCTCACTTCAACAACTACGACGAGGGAATGGAGTATGCACGCATCAGCGGAAAGCCTGTGCTTCTCGACTTTACAGGCTACGGCTGCGTAAACTGCCGCAAGATGGAGTCGGCAGTGTGGACCGACGATCGCGTCTCGGAAATGTTGCGCGACGACTATGTGCTCATCACTCTCTTCGTCGACGACAAGACTCCGCTCGCCCAGCCTGTGACGGTTGTCGAGCAGGGCGTCGAGCGCAAGCTGCGCACCGTGGGCGACAAATGGAGCTACCTGCAGCGCTACAAGTTCGGTGCGAATGCCCAGCCCTTCTATGTGCCCGTCGACAACGAGGGCGCTCCGCTCGCCGGCTCATACTCCTATAATGAAGATATTCAGGCGTATATAGACTTTTTGAAGCAGGGACTCTCTAACTATAAAAAATAATAGCTTGCACGCATAATGCTCAAACAGGCAATTAAATTCGTTAGTTTGGAGAATTTGTATTAATTTTGTACGTTTGGATGCAATCAATACTACTATGAATGAAACATCGTTGTTAAATAATATATTCAGGCTCAGAGCCAAAAAAATAGATAAGTTTGCAACCGAGGCCGAGGCTATACAGCACAAGGTGCTGATGAATCTGGTAAAGACTGCTTCGGACACAGAGTGGGGACACAAACACAATTACTCGTCCATGCGTGGTTATGAGGATTTTGCCGCAAATGTGGGCGTGCAGGACTATGAATCGCTCAAAGGATACATCGACCGCATGCGTCACGGCGAGCGCGACGTGCTGTGGCGCGGTGCCTGTCGCTGGTACGCAAAGTCATCGGGTACCACCAACGACAAAAGTAAGTTTATCCCCGTCACTGCCGACGGCCTCAAGACTGTACACTATGCAGGCGGACGCGACTCTGTTTCACTCTATCTGCGTCTGAATCCCAAGAGCCGCATCTTCTCGGGTAAGGCTCTTATCCTCGGCGGCAGCCACGCACCCAACTACAACCTCCCCAACTCTCTGGTGGGCGACCTCAGCGCCATTCTCATCGAGAATATAATGCCGCTGGTGAATCTGGTGCGTGTGCCCGGCAAGAAGATTGCCCTGCTGAGCGACTTCGAGGAGAAGATGGACAAGATTGCGCGCACAACCTGCAAGGCAAACGTAACAAATATTTCAGGCGTCCCCTCGTGGATGATGGCAGTGCTCAAGCATATGCTCGACATTACCGGAAAAAAGAGCGTCGACGAAATTTGGCCCAACCTCGAAATGTTCTTCCACGGCGGAGTAGCCTTCACTCCCTACCGCGAGCAGTATCATCAGCTTATAAAGAGCCCCAATATGCACTATATGGAGACATATAATGCGAGCGAAGGCTTCTTCGGCATTCAGAATGACTTTGCCGACCCCTCGATGTTGCTGATGATAGACTACGGAGTATTCTACGAATTTATCCCCTTCGAAGAGCTCGATTCGCCCACGCCCAAGGTAGTGCCTTTGTGGGACGTAGAGGTGGGCCGCAACTATGCAATGCTCATAAGCACCACCTGCGGATTGTGGCGTTACATGATTGGCGACACGGTGCGTTTCACAAGCAAAGATCCCTATAAATTTGTGATTACCGGCCGAACCAAACATTTCATCAATGCGTTTGGAGAAGAGCTCATCGTGGACAATGCCGAGCAGGGCCTCGCAAAGGCCTGCGAAGCTACCGGCGCACAGGTTGCCGACTACACAGCCGCTCCCGTATATATGGACGCCGAGGCACGTTGCCGCCACCAGTGGCTCATAGAATTCTCGCAGAAGCCCGACTCGCTCGAGCGTTTCGCCGAGGTACTCGACAGCTCTTTGCAGCAGATAAACTCCGACTACGAAGCCAAACGTTACAAGGATATCACCCTGCAGGCACTCGAAGTGGTGGTTGCACGCGACAACCTCTTCAACGATTGGCTCAAAGGCAAAGGCAAGCTGGGCGGACAGCACAAGGTGCCTCGTCTGAGCAACAGCCGCGACCACATTAACGAACTTCTCGCAATGAACGACCAGCAGTAACAGCTTGTCTACGTTGCTGTAAATGAATATTTAAGAACAACAATAAAAGTCACCTAAAAAGATGTCTGTTAAAAATTTCGCCATATATACAATATTGCTGCTGTTGGCAGCATGTGCGAGCATGGGCACGCCCGACGGCGGACCCTATGATGAGGCATCGCCGGTGTTCCTCACCTCCACTCCGCAAGCCAATGCCCTGAATGTAAAGGAGAATAAGGTGGTGCTCGAGTTTGACGAGTTTGTGAAACTGCAGAATGCCTACGAGAAGATAGTAGTCTCTCCGCCGCAGATACAGCAGCCCGAAATAAAGGTAAACGGCAAGCGTATTACAGTGGAGCTTTTCGACACCCTGAAACCCTCGACCACCTACACAATAGACTTCAACGATGCCATCGTCGACAACAACGAGGGCAATCCTCTTGAGGCCTTCTCGTTTGTCTTCTCCACCGGCGACAATGTCGATACTCTCGGAGTCTCGGGCACTGTCCTCGATGCTTCCGACCTCGAGCCCATAAAAGGAATGCTTGTGGGCCTGCACAGCGACCACTCGGACAGCGCATTCATGAAGAAACCCTTCGAGCGCATTTCGCGTACCGACAGCCGCGGACGTTTCGCCATGCGCGGCGTTGCCCCCGGAAAATACCGCATATATGCTCTTGCCGATGCTAACGGAAACTACCGCTTCGACCAGAAGAGCGAGAAGATTGCCTACCTCGATTCGTTGGTAGTGCCCTTTTCGACACCCGCGTGGCGCAACGACACAGTGTGGCACGACAGCATCACCATCGACACAATCAAGCGTGTACACTACATGCGTCTGCGTCCCGACGACATTGTGCTGCGTGCGTTCAGCGTGCCCATGAAGCAGCAGTATATTGTAAAGAATCCCCGCGACAAGCACAATATTTTCAAGCTCTTCTTTGCCGAGCCTCTCGACACATTGCCCCAGGTGCGCGGCCTCGATTTTGAATCGTCCGACGCATTTGTGGTTGAGCGCAACGCAACGAACGACACCCTCACATATTGGCTCAAGGACAGCCTCATCTACTACAGAGACACATTGACGGTCGAGGTTACCTACCTTGCGCCCGACTCGATGGAGAATTATGTTCCCCACTCAGACACTCTGAGACTCGTGCCTCGCAAGAGCCGCGAGAAGATTCTCGCCGAGGAGAAAAAGCTATTCGAGGAGAGCGAGAAAGAGTTTCTCAAGAGCGCCCGTCGCCGCAAAGATTACGACAAGGACAACCCTCCGAAATATATTCCCCCCACGCCCAAACTCGACGTAAAGTCGCGCAGCGGATTCTCCATGGACGTGAACAACGACTTTAAAATATATTTCGAAGAGCCTGTGAGCAGCATCGACACTGCGGCCATACACCTCTATCAGGTAATAGACTCAGTGCAGCACCCCATTCCCTACGTGTTCCGTCAGTCGCCCGACAATATACGCGAGTATATTATCTACGCCGAGTGGCGCCCCGAAAAAGAGTATAAGCTGGCAATAGACTCGGCTGCCTTTAGAGGACTCTACGGCCATGCGTCCGACCGCTTCGAGCAGACACTGAAGTTCCGCTCGCTCGACGAATATTCTACGCTGCGTCTCAATATCCCAGGAACGGGCAACAGAGCAGTAGTCGAGCTTCTCAATAACAGCGGCCTGCCCGTGGCGAGCCAGAAGACCGAGAACAACCGTTGCACATTCTTCTTTGTAGCCCCCGGAAAGTACTATATGCGACTCTTCATGGACGACAATGGCAACGGAAAGTGGGATTCGGGCAATTACGAGAATAAGCAACAGCCCGAAGAGGTCTGCTACTATCCTCGTATGATAGAGCTTCGTGCGATGTTCGAGTACGACCAGGATGATTGGAACATCAATCTTGCGCCCAATCATCAGAAACCTCTTGCAATCACGAAACAGAAACCCGACAGGGAACGCGTCAAACGTAACAGAAACGCCGAACGTAAATTTAAATGATGATGAAAAAGTTGATGAAAATATTTCTGCTTCTTGCCGTTGCACAGCTCTTTGCGCTGCCTGCAGCCGAGGCGCAGAATACAATATTAAAAACCGCGCCCGCATTCAAGGCCGGCGAGACACTCAAGTGCAACCTCTATTTCAATTGGAAGTTCGTGTGGGTGCGCGCAGGCGACGCCAGCCTCATAATACGCGACACGGTGTTCGAGGGAAAGAAGGCAATGGCAATGTCGTTGCTCAGCACCACCAACAGCCGCGCCGACAAATTCTTCAAGATGCGCGACACGCTGACAACAATCTTCTCTCCTGACATGCGCCCACTTTATTACCACAAGGCATCATTTGAGGGTAAACGCTACTATCTTAACCAAGCATGGTACGACTATAGCACTCCGGGCAGTATAAAAATCAATCAAAGTTACCGCCGTGACAAAGAGCCTGTAATCACACGCATGGACTACAGCACGACACCCGTCTACGACATGATGAGTCTGCTCGCTTATGCCCGTACCATAGATTTTTCGTCCATGAAAGAGGGACAGCGACTCACCTTCCCCGTGGCAACAGGCAAACGCATAGAGCCGCAGTATCTTGTCTACCGTGGAAAGACGGTAATGGAGAACGACAATGACGTAAAATACAACTGTATAACCGTTTCGCTTGTGAAAATCGACTCGAAGGGTCGCGAGCGCAGCATCATAAATTTCCATGTTACGGACGATGAAAATAAGCTGCCCATTCTGCTTGACCTTACCCTGAACTTCGGCTCGGCAAAGGCGAAACTCTCAAGCTACAGAGGATTGCTCTATCCTATAATGCCCGCAGTGACTAAAAACAAAAAATAAGAATATAAACAGATAAATATATTTTCTATGGAGAACAAATTGATGATATATAATACGCTGACGCGTAAGAAAGAGGAGTTTGTGCCCCTGCACGCTCCCAATGTAGGTCTCTACGTTTGCGGCCCCACAGTCTATGGCGACGCCCATCTGGGACACGCACGCCCCGCAATCACCTTCGACGTGCTTTTCAGATACCTCACGAATCTCGGTTACAAGGTGCGCTACGTGCGCAACATCACCGATGTTGGTCACCTTGAGCACGATGCAGACGAGGGCGAGGACAAGATTGCAAAGAAGGCTCGTCTCGAACAGCTTGAGCCCATGGAGGTTGTGCAGTACTACACACTGCGCTACCACAAGGCAATGGAGGCTCTCAACGTGCTTCCTCCCAGCATCGAGCCTCACGCGTCTGGACACATTATCGAGCAGATAGAGCTTGTAAAAGAGATTATCGACAACGGCTTTGCATACGTCAGCGAAGGCTCTGTATATTTCGATGTTGCGAAATACGACAAGGCCCACCACTATGGCATTCTCTCGGGACGCAACCTCGAGGATGTGCTCAACACCACCCGCGAGCTCGACGGACAGAGCGAGAAACGCAATCCCGCCGACTTCGCCCTCTGGAAGTGTGCACAGCCCGAGCATATTATGCGCTGGCCCTCACCCTGGAGCGACGGATTCCCCGGATGGCACTGCGAGTGTACAGCCATGGGACGCAAATACCTTGGCGAGGAGTTCGACATTCACGGCGGAGGAATGGATCTTGTCTTCCCCCACCATGAGTGCGAGATTGCACAGGGTGTAGCATCTATGGGCCATCAGGTAGTTAAATATTGGATGCACAACAATATGATTACCATCAACGGCACGAAGATGGGAAAATCTCTCGGAAACTTCATCACACTTTCCGAGTTCTTCGAGGGTACACACAAACTGCTCGCGCAGGCCTACTCGCCCATGACCATCCGTTTCTTCATCTTGCAGGCACACTACCGCAGCACCGTCGACTTCAGCAACGACGCGCTGCAGGCATCCGAGAAGGGATTGCAGCGTCTGCTCGATGCGCTGAACACACTCAACGGCCTCACAGCCGGTGGCGAGACAACCGTAGAGGTCTCTTCTTTGCGCAAAAAATGTTACGATGCAATGAACGACGACATGAACACTGCGCTTGTAATTTCGCATCTGTTCGACGCGTCGCGCGCCATCAACCAGATTGCCGACAAGAAGGCTACAATCTCGGCAGCCGACCTCGCCGAGCTTAAAGAGACATTCTCGCTCTTTATGTTCGACATCCTCGGACTCAAAGAGGAGAAAGGTTCGTCGGGTGGTCGCGAAGAGGCATTCGGCAAGGTTGTGGATATGTTGCTCGAGCAGCGTCTCGTTGCAAAGGCCAACAAAGATTGGGCAACCAGCGACAAGATTCGCGACACTCTTGCTGCTCTCGGCTTCGAGATTAAAGACACAAAAGATGGCTCAACCTGGAAATTGAACCGATGATAAAATACCTTATACATCCATTGCTCTTTTTATCGGTGGCGCTCGTCGTTGCGTGCGGCGGCTCCCCGAAAGGCAGTGCCCCTGCGCCTGTGGCGCAGGAGAGTGTGGCTGTTCAGCTGCCCCGTTTCGATGCTGACAGCGCCTATGCTTTTGTCGAGGCCCAGGTGAACTTCGGCCCTCGCGTGCCCAACAGCGCCGAGCATCGTGCCTGTGGCGACTATCTTGAAAGTATGCTCAAAGGCTACGGAGCCGAGGTTGTCAGCCAGACGATGGAGCTTGTTGCCTACGATGGCACAAAGTTGCAGGCGCGTAACATTGTCGGTCAGTTTCAGCCCGAGAAGAAAAAGCGTGTGATGCTCTGCGCCCATTGGGACAGCCGTCCGTGGGCCGACTCCGACCCCGACGCATCGAAGCACCGTACCCCCATTCTTGGAGCCAACGACGGAGCCAGCGGCGTGGGCGTTCTTTTAGAGATTGCCCGTCTGCTTGCGGCTGCTCCCACAGAGGTGGGCATCGACATTATATTCTTCGACGCCGAGGACTACGGCACCCACAATGCCGACGACGACCCTTCGCGCGAGACTATGGACCACTCGTGGGCTCTCGGCTCGCAATATTGGTCGCGTCGTCCCCACAAGAGCGACTACAATGCCCGCTACGGAATCCTGCTCGACCTTGTCGGCGCTCCCGGCTCGACATTCTATCAAGAGGGAATCTCGCTTGCATACGCGGGCTCTCTTGTCGAGAAAATATGGAACGCGGCACACAAGGCCGGCCACGCAAAATATTTCGTGAAAGAGAAGGGTGGTTACGCTACCGACGACCACTACTATGTGAACGAGTTTATGGGACTGCCCTGTGTGGATATTATAAATTATGACCAAGATAGCGAGAATGGCTTCGGCAAATATCATCATACTATAAAGGATGACATGGGCTGGATCGACCGCGAGACACTGAAGGCTGTGGGCGAGACTGTTGTCGCTGTAATATATAATGAGAAATAATGAGTACAATAAAAGATAAACAAGAGGAGATTATAGAGGAGTTCAACTCCTTTGACGACTGGATGGACCGCTACCAACTGCTCATTGACCTTGGTGGCGAACAGCCGCCGCTCGACGAGCAGTACAAGAGCGACAGCAACCTCATCGAGGGCTGCCAGAGCCGCGTGTGGCTGCAGGCCGACCTTATGCCCGACGGCACCGTGCGCTTCCTCGCCGAGAGCGACGCGCTCATTGTTAAGGGAATCGTCTCGCTGCTTGTGAAGGTCTATTCGGGACACACTCCCGACGAAATTCTCGACAACGAGCCATATTTCGTCGAGGCCATAGGACTGAAAGAACATCTTTCACCCACGCGCAGCAACGGCCTTGTGGCAATGATTAAGCAGATGAAAATGTATGCGCTGGCTTTTAAGACCAAGCAAGGATTATAAACAGACTCACGAACAGAAGGCAATCTCAACGCCTTCTGTTTCTATTTTCAGGCAGGCGGTCGCCCCCTCGATTATAGGGTAGCACTCCTCGCCGTGTCCCGCGGGAAAACCGAAGCATACGGGGTAGTCGTACTCCTGGACCATGCGGCGGATAACGTCGTAGGCGCTACCGCCAAAAGCAGCATTCTCGCGGCACCCCTCGAAATTTCCAACGATGAGGCCTTTCAGCGAGCCGAGCACTCCCGAAAACTTCAGCGTGTAGAGTATGCGCTCTATTTTGTAGAGCGGCTCGTTAATATCTTCGATGAAAAGAATATTTCCGCTTTTTAGAATATCATAAGGGGTGTTTATAAGTGACGCAAGCACCGAGAGATTGCCGCCGACGATGGTGCCCGTAGCCTCTCCCGTGCGGTTAAGCGGGTGCGCGGGGGTAGAGTAGTGGGGCAACCACCCGAAGAGTGTCTCGCGCAGAAATTCCGAACTTTTGCTCTCGCCCTTTTCGGCCAGATGGCGGCACTGCACCGCGTGCAGGCCCATCACTCCGCCGCTTGCCCATGCGGCCAGCAGCGCCGAGCAGTCGCTCATTCCTATCAGCCATTTGGGGTTGCGGGCAATCTCTTCGCCGATGCGTGGCAGCAGATGCACGCATCCGTAACCGCCGTAGCTGCAAAGAATGGCCTTTATGCTCTCGTCGCGTAACATTGCGATAATGTCCGCCGCACGCTCCTCTGCGCTTCCGGCAAAATATCCGTCGCGCGTCGTCGCGTGGGGAGCAACAACCACTTCGAGCCCCCATGCTTCGAGCCTCTTTGCGGCCGCGTCCACTATCTGCGGCTCTTGCAGGGCTGCGGCCGGCGAAACTATCGCCACCCTGTCGCCCGCTCGCAAAGGTTGCGGCCTAATCATTGCACGAGCAATTATCGTTGGCAGTGCTTACAACTTTATAGAGTTTGTCGTTGGGGCGCACCTTTACAGGCACTTTGAACGATACGTACGAGCCTTTGGGAACAATATCCACTGCACCCAGGTCCACGCGCGCCTCTTCGAGCGTAAGATAGATTGCTCCGGTGGTGGGGCCTGTAATCAGCAGCTTGTCGCCCACCTGCATCTCTCCGGCCTCGATGAGAAACTCGCCGACACCCAATTTCGAGAAATATTTTATTCCTTTTCCAATGTACACCTTGCGCTCGGTAGCCTGTGAGCCATATTTGTCGCTCCACTCGCCCAGCTTCTGCCCCAAATAGTAGCCGTCCCAGAATCCGCGGTTGAAGACCGTTGCCAGACGCTCGTCCCACGCAGCCTTCTTCTCCTCGGTGAACGTGCCCTCCATGCAGGCGTTCAGCGCCTCTTTGTAGCAGCTTACTACGGTGCTCACATACTCGGCACTGCGCGCGCGGCCCTCAATCTTGAACACCCTCACTCCGGCCTTTATCATTCTATCCATGAAACGGATAGTCTTCAGGTCTTTGGGCGACATTATATATTTGTTGTCAACCTCGAGCTCAATGTCACTCTCGCGGTCCTTCACAATGTAGCCTCTGCGGCACACCTGCATGCACTGTCCGCGGTTGGCGCTGCGTCCCAGCTGGTGCAGCGATAGGTAACATTTGCCCGACACGGCCATGCACAGCGCGCCATGGCAGAACATTTCTATGCGTATAAGCTCGCCTTTGGGGCCGCAGATATTCTCCTCGACAATCACGCGGTGAATCTCCTCAACCTGCTCCATGTTAAGCTCACGCGCAAGCACCACTACGTCTGCAAATTTTGCGTAGAATTTCAGTGCCTCGCTGTTGCTTATGTTCAACTGTGTCGACAGATGCACCTCCATCCCTATTTCGTTGCAATATTGCAGCACAGCAATGTCCGACGCAATGACGGCCGAGATTCCCGACTCCTTCGCCGCGTCCACAATCTTGTGCATCAACAAAATATCCTCTTCGTAGATGATGGTGTTTACCGTCAGATAGCTCTTTACGCCACGCTCGTCGCAAATTTTTGCAATCTCGCGCAGGTCGTTTATTGTAAATGCACTCGCCGAGTGGGCACGCATGTTAAGATGCTCGATGCCGAAATATATAGAGTCGGCACCAGCCTGAAGAGCAGCAGTGAGAGACTCGCGAGAGCCTACAGGTGCCATAATTTCGAATCCTTTATAGTCGTTCATACAGTTACTGTTTGCAATATTATAATGCAAAGATACAATAAAGAAGCGAAAGTGAGTGCGAAACGGGGAAAGAATGTTGTCTGTTAGCGATTTACCGGTATTTGCCGAGATGTTGCAGTGCCATCAAATGCCAATGAAAAGCCAGGAAATGACAAAGTTTCGTTACTATCCCGTTACTTTTATTCTTGATTTCAATAGGTTTATTCGATTGCCTTAACAGATTGAAAAACAATATCTGTGTGACGATTTAGAATGCAAATATAGGGAAGTTTCTCATATCTTCGTTCTTGTTTCGCTTCGGTTGATTCTTTTGCACCGATACGCTGTGTTCTGCTTACCGTCACTCAACTCTGCCATAAATAATTTTGCAAACAAAAAAAGTTGAGTTATGAGCAGAAGCACTTTAAGAGTATTATTCTATCTCAAGCGCAATGCCCCGAAGAAGAACGGGCTTGTGCTTGTGATGTGCCGTATCACCGTAAACGGCAAGATTTCCCAATTCAGTTGCAAACTGGATGTAGAGGAAAAGTTATGGAATGTCAATTTCGGCAGAATGTCGGGAAGAAGCGTTGTTACACAGGAAGCTAACCGAATGTTGGATAAAATCCGAGTCGGCATCAACAAGGCTTATCAGGAAATTATTGATAGGGATGGTTATGTATCAGCCGAAAAAGTCAGAAACGCATTCTTGGGTATGGGACAGAACCATAAGACCTTGCTTGCCGTATTCCGGCGGCATAATGAGGATTATGCCAAGCAAGTGAGCAAGATGAAAAGCCAACGCAGTTATTGGAAATATTGCACCGTTTATAATCATTTGGAAGAATTCATCAAACATCGCTACAAGGTAAGTGATATTGCCTTGCGTGAATTATCTCCGGTATTCATCACCGACTTCGAGTTGTTCCTCCGTACCGAGAAGAATCATTGTACCAACACCGTATGGTCGTATATGATGCCGTTCCGCAGTATCATATATACAGCCATCAACAACGGCTGGTTACAAACGCGACCCGTTTTATGCTTATCGTATTACAAAGGAAGAGACCAAAAGAGGATTTCTGACCAAAGAAGAAATCACAATGCTAATCAATGGCACTTTCAAGAAGAAAAGTTACGAGCAGATTAGAGACCTCTTTATTTTCTGTTGTTTCAGCGGATTGAGTTGGAGGGATATGTATAATCTCACCACCGACAATTTGCAGACATCGTTCGATGGGCACTTATGGATTAAGACCAACCGACAGAAGACGGGAACGGAAACAAATATCAGATTGCTTGATACCGCCAAACGTATCATCGAGAAGTACAGCGGAATGACAGAGGGTAATAAACTATTGCCTGTACCCTGCTATGCCAATTGCCGACATGGAATAAAAGCAGTAGCCAAATTATGTGGAATCAACAAGAACGTCTGCTGGCATCAAAGCAGACATAGCTATGCAACAACCATTTACTTATCCAATGGAGTACCCATTGAAACACTTTCAAAGTTGATGGGGCATACAAGCATACGTAGCACTCAAATTTATGCAAAGATTACAGCCGAGAAGGTAGGCAACGACCTCGAGAACCTATCCAAGCAAATAGAATCGATGGAGAGTTTCATTTGCAATGCCATTTAACAACTATTCAACAACCATTCAAAACATAACTACAATGAAAACAGAAAGAAATATCATAACAATTGATGAATACGGACAAATCCATTTCCCGAGTACAACGAACAATGACATTTGGATGAGCACAAACGAACTGATAAACCTGTTCGGTATCATATCTCCGACTTTGAGAGCCAATATCACAACCATATACAAAAGCGATGCCCTTAACGAACACGATGTGCAAAAGAGTATCAAATTATCCAATGGAATAAGCATAGATGTTTATGCGCTCCCGATGATTGTCGCTCTATCCTTTCGACTGAATACAATGGGAGCATACAGGGTAAGAGAGTGTGTAATGAACAAACTCACAACCAATCCAAAAAACAGTATATTGTTTTTTAACGTGCGTATGCACGAATAGGAATTTTGGACTTGTGTTCTTAGAACACAGCAAGGTATGTTTTCAGCCGCTCCAAATGAATTGAGCCGCTTCAAACTTGATGTTCGCCGGAACATGGCAAGGTATGTTTTGAGTAACTCAAAACCTTTCGGGTTACTCCCGAAAACCTTGCCGCATTCCGCGAATATCTTCCTCCGAAGTCGGAAGAATTAGTAAGTTGGAAATTATTCTTGGCTATTATTCTTTTATTCACGATAAAATAAATACATTTGCGTTAAATTCAATAGATTGATTATGATGGAGGATATAAATCGTCTTAAAATAGTGCTTGTAGAAAAGAAACGTACAGGCAAATGGTTGGCAGAACAATTGGGTAAAAATCCGTCAACTGTATCTAAATGGTGCTCCAATGTGGCACAACCTGATTTAGCAACACTTGTGAAAATTGCAACATTGTTAGAGGTTGATGTACAACAACTTATTTTATTGCCAAATAATAAACAATATTAAATACCGAATAAATTATAATGAAAAATAAATACGAAACTTTTTCAAGAGAACAACTTATTGACAAAATCTTGAAATTAGAGAAAGAAAGATACGGACTTGTATGGGAAGACAAAGAAGAGGAGGTTGCAAAACAATGTGACTCGGAATTGCCTTTGCTTAAAGAAGATTGCACTAAGGAAATCATTTGCGATTCAACTTTACCTTATAACATTATTATAGAGGGAGACAATTATCATTCTCTATATGCTCTAAGTTTTACACATCCCAAAAGCATTGATGTAATCTATATCGACCCTCCATATAACACTGGGAAAAAGAAAGAATGGAAGTACAACGACAGTTGGGTTGATGAAAATGACAAATATCGTCATAGCAAGTGGCTATCTTTTATGAGTAAAAGATTACGACTTGCAAAAAATCTATTAAAAAATTCAGGGATTATTTTTATCTCTATAGATAATAACGAAGTTGCACAACTAAAACTTTTATGTGATTCCATCTTTGGTTATAAGAATTTTTGTGGACAAATTATTTGGAGGAAGAAATCTGGAGGTGGACAAACTGACGATTTTTTTGTAACAGAGCATGAATATATTTTATGCTATAGAAGAACATCAGCTTTTGTATGGGTGGATGAGACAATCCCAATTTCATCAAAAGGATACAAATCTGAAGATAATAAAGGAAAATACAGATTAGTGAAATTAGCAAAATGGGGGTCTGCCGCTAAACGTGAAGATAGGCCAACTATGTATTTCTCATTAACATCACCTGATAAAAAAAAGATTTATCCTATTGCGCCTGATGGAACTCCTGGCCGATGGAGAGTTGGAAAAAAGAAAATGAAATCCCTTATAGATGATGAACTTATTGAATGGGTGGAAGATAATAATGGGATTTGGACTCCATATGAGAAAGTATATTATGATGGTGACGATGTCAAAACTCTAAAAAATAGGAGTATATATTATTCTGTCGCAGAAACTGGAGATGCCACGCGATTACTTACTAAAATTTTTGGCAAGAAAGATGTCTTTGAAAATCCGAAACCAATAGAATTAATAAAAGAACTTCTATCACACAGCCAAAACGCCATTGTCTTGGATTTCTTTGCAGGTAGTGCTTCTACTGGTCATGCTGTATTAGATATGAATAAAGAGGACGGGGGTAATAGAAGATTTATTTTATGTACAAATAACGAAAATAATATTTGCACAGAAGTTACTTATCCTAGAATAGAAAAGGTAATAAAAGGTTATTCCAATATTAAGGGAATACCTGCAAACTTGAAATACTACACGCAAACATTTGTTCCTGTTGTAACTTCCGACAATGACAAACGTGAATTAGTAAATCGCAGTACGGAAATGCTATGCATTGCAGAAAATTGCTTTGAGCTTGTTAGGGAAAGGGATAATCATAGTGATTTCTCTATTTTCAAAAATGCAAAGAAACAAATGGCAATCATATATGATGAGGATAGCATTTGTGAATGCATAAACTATTTGAATGAACATAAGTCAGAACTGAATACTATCATTTATGTTTTCAGTTATGACCATACTTATGACTCGGAAGAGTTTAAAGAACTAACTATAAACTTCTCTGTGAAGCCAATACCAGAGGCTATAATTAACGTATATCGTAAAATATCAAAAATGAAGAAAAAATGAAAGAAATAAAATACCAAATAAAGTATATCAACAAACTTGCTAATACAGCAAAGGAATTATTGACGGATGGATACCGTGATAGTGGCTCTATCATATTTAAAGCTCCAACAGGATCTGGTAAAACATATATGGTTTCGCAAGCTCTGACGCAGATGGTGAAAGATAATCCAAAAATTGATTTCGCTTTTATATGGATTTCTGTAAACAATCTACATGAACAGAGTTTAAATAGCTTATCTAGATATTTTGAAGATGAGCAATTATTGGATTGTATAACAAACACGGACTTAAATAATAACACAATAGAACAAAACCAGATAATGTTTATCAACTGGGAGAGTATCAATAAAGAGAACTCTTTATTCCGTGTTGATAATGAACAAAATTGGAATCTGCAATCAGTTGTAGAAAACACAAAAGATATTGGGAATACAATTGTATTACTGATTGATGAGAGCCATAGAAATGCTAGTACAGACAAGTCAAAAGAATTAATAGACATTATTAATCCAAGACTTATTATTGAAATTACTGCAACACCCAAAAAATCTTCTGGAACTTTGATAGATATTCCTTTGAAAGAAGTTATTGACGAAGGTATGATAAAAAAGGAGGTGCGAATTAATGACGAAAAACCTTCTTCGATTAAAAGTAATGAGGATATTCTAAGAATGGCGTTGCGAAAGCGCATTCAACTTTCTACAGCATATAAGAGTCTTGGTAAAAACATCAATCCATTAATGCTTATTCAAATTCCGAATAAAAAAGTCAATGATATTATTAACCCAGAAGACGAAATTATCGAGTTTTTGAGCAAGGAAGGACTAACTATACAAAACGGGAAAGTAGCATTGTGGCTTTCAGAAGATCATAGAAACAAAGAAGAGGTGGAAGTAAATGATTGTCCCGTTGAAGTGCTCATATTTAAAGAAGCAATAGCTCTCGGTTGGGATTGCCCAAGAGCAAGTATATTATTCCTGCAACGTGAATGGAATAATGAAAGATACGAATTTAACATTCAGACATTAGGCAGAATTATGCGTATGCCTGAGCAGATGCATTACGGCGATAAGCCTGAATTAAACTATGGATATGTGTATACTGCATCAGACAATTTTACCATTGTTGAGGATTTAGCAAAAGACTATGTAAGTCAGCAACGATTAACTATTGACCATGAGATTTATAATTCTCGACCGAAATTGTTTAGTGAGCATATCCGTCGTAAGAGAGAATTAACAAGACTGTCTGGCGATTTCAAGACCGTTTTCAACCAAGCAGCACAAAACTATGGTTTGAAAAACAAAATTAATTGTGACGTAACACAGATAACAAAGACTATATTATTAGGGGCAACTGTAAATGAATTGGATAAAGGTGGAGAGCAAGATGTCCAATTCAAAGATAGAAAACAAATTACAAGAAGTAAAGCAGAAATTCAAAGCCTATATGATGGGTTCGTTCGCAGAATGGTAAACCCATATGAAATAGCTCGCTCTCAAAACATTTTAAAGACAGCTATTCGTAGTTGGTTTAAAGGAGAACTTTCTATTTATGATGACGATATCATTCAATTGATTGTTATGAGTTTTAGCCAAAATAACAATTCTCATTTCAAGCAAGTCATAGAAGACGCAAAAGATTTATATAAAAATTTGCCAACAAAGAAAGACGAAATAACGAGAAATGACAATTGGGAAATTCCTAATTCTGTAGATATTTTCTCAAATTGTGAAGAAATTCGTCCAAGTGCGAAATCGATTTTGAAGCAAGAAGACGCAGGATGCTTCATCGCTAAAAAAGACAAGAATGGGAAATCAGAATTATCTACCCCTGAAAGAACATTCATTACGCAACTGGAAAATTCTGATGACTATTTACAATGGTGGTATAAAAATGGTAAAAGTGAAAGCAAATATTTTTGTATTGCTTATCAAAAGGAAGATGGCTATTATTATGGCTTTTTTCCAGATTTTATTCTGAAGGCGAAGAAAGAAACAATAATAGTAGAGATTAAAGATGACAAAGATTTTAAAGCTGAGAACTATTATAAATTAACAGCTGGTAAGAAATATATTGAACAAGTAAAGAGTGAAGAGAAGGTTCGTTTCTATATTCTCTCCCCAAACTGCTATGATGAGTTTTTCAATAAATTGAACGATATAGATTTGGATAATTTCGAATCTTTATACGAACATAACTTGATGAAATTCATACAAAGTCAACAATTACAAATCAAGGATAAAATTAAAAATGATGAGAAACTAACCAAGGTGGAAGAAGAATACAAAGAATTATTTACTGAGTATGAGAAATCTATTTCTGAATTGGGCGATGAAAAATTACAGAGAGAACTTTTGGAATTAGAATTAGAAGAGGCAAAAACAATTATTGAACAATATAAAACCAATATAGACGTACTTTCAAAGGTTTCTAAGCCCCAAACGCAAATTGTTGAGAAGATAACCCTTAATACTCCATTCAATATTTGTGTGTTAGGAGAAGTTTCTGATCAATCACAAATAAGATATGAACTAAATTCGTATTTCTCCAAAATTGGAATATCAACGACAGACTGGGATGTGGATTTCTTCAATAATACGAAATTGGAAAATGCCAATATCTACAAGTCTTTGCAAAAGGGACAGACTAAATATGATATTATTATAATAGGGCAGATATATCATCATTCTGGAAAAGGAAATCAAAAGGCAAATATTATTTCAGAATTGAATAGCGATAAATATGTACCGCATATAGTGTGTAGTTCTCCTAAAGATTTGTTAACACCGAACAGATTGATTGAAAAATTACACGAATATTTGAGGAACAATTATGTATGAATATAAGCTTATTATGGAACAATACATTACTGCCGGTTTAATAGGTTCATTGGTTACAATAGTAATACAAGCCATCATTAATGCAATCTCAGAAAGAGTTAAGCATAAACGCGAACTACGTACTATGGTCTTTCAACGTAAATTGGAGGTAGTTGAGAAAGCTATGTCGTGGTATCAAGAAACGCTTGATATGTATTATATGCTTCAAACTGCATTAAAAGAGTATGACAAAGATTGTAATCCTATTACAGTACAAAAGATACAAGGGCTTGTATG
>JAFYPH010000055.1 GCA_017547585.1 Bacteroidaceae bacterium
GAGCATTGCTTGGTTGGTGCGCATTAAGCTTTTAGGCAAACGGCGTCAATGATTTTTGGAAAAGTGTGAGGACTGTTTGAACGTTGGTTAGGTGCACCTTGCGCACCTAACCGAGAGAGTTCCGCAACACCCAAAAATCATAAGCTTCGTTTGGCGTTAAGAAAGCGTCCATGCGCAGAGCTTTTTGGTACTTTTTGTCGGCACAAAAAGTACATATAAACAGCAATAATAATTAATGGTAAAAAATAGAGGGATTGAAGAAACAAAATCCTCAATCCCCATTATTTATCAATTTTCAATACCTTACCCTACATTCCAAACGACAGCCTGTCAATCTCCTCAAAAACGAAACTACAAACACCCAACAACAAAATACCCGCCAGACAAATAACAAGACTTATACGCGAATATCTGCTGCTCTTGAACGTCTCGATAGGCTGCTCGTTGGGAGTAATATACATCGCCTTTACAATGAGCAGATAGTAGTAGAGCGAAACGACAGTGTTTATAAGAGCGATGAACACAAGCACCCAAAAACCGGCCTTGAACGCACTCATAAATACAAAGAATTTACTGAAGAATCCTGCAAAAGGAGGAATTCCCGCGAGCGAGAAAAGAGCGAGCGTCATCAGCAATGTCAGCTTGGGATTGGTCTTATAAAGCCCGTTGCAGTCGATGCGCAGCACATTCGACCCCGTGTGGTGCTCCAGCGTCTCAATCACTCCAAACACCGCGAGGTTGGCGAAAATATATACAAGTACATAGAATACAAGCGCGCTCATTCCATCCTCCGAGCCACCGATGACAGCGAGCATAATGTATCCTGCCTGCGAAATACTACTATAGGCCATGAAACGCTTCAGGTCAGTCTGTCTGATAGCAAAGAGGTTGGCAACGGTGATGCTGGCAACCGTAAGAATATACAAAATAATCTGCCAATGCTTCATCATCGGTGCAAAAACCTTCATCAGTATCACCATCAGTGTGAAGGCTGCCGCGCCCTTAGAGATTACCGAAAGATACGATGACACTACCGTGGGCGCGCCCTGATAGGTGTCGGCCGTCCACATATGGAAGGGCACCAGCGATATTTTGAATCCCATTCCTGCGAAGAACAGCACAAGGGCGAAAATCTGCAGGGGGCTGCCGTTGATGTTCGTCACCATGTCCTCGAAATATAGTGTTCCGGTTGTTCCATAGAGGAAAGAGATTCCGTATATCATCACCGCCGAAGAGAACATCGAACTAAGAATATATTTCACTCCCGCCTCGGCCGAGTGGTGGCGATATTTGTCGAACGCCACAAGGCAGGCAATGGGCAGCGACGCAAGCTCAAGACCGATGAAGAACAGCAGAAAATGTCGCGCGCTTATCATTATGTACATTCCGAAGAGGGTGCTCAGCAGCAGCGTGTAGAACTCTCCCTGCTTGTGCGTAGTGTGCGGGCTGCGCAGCCATTTGTTCGCCTGGAACACAAGCAGCAGTGTGCCGCCCGTGAGTATGGTCTTCACGACGCCAATCATGGGATTCGTGTAGTACATTCCGCCGAAGATATTTGCCTCGCGGTAGCTCTCGCTCACGCACACGGCAGTGTGCAGCATCAGCATGATGCAGGCGAAGGGGTGAAAATAGTTTCTCCACCTTCCTCTCACGGCAATGTCGAAAATAAGAACAGCGACAAAGATAGCCAGCAGGCTGATCTCGGGACGCATCTGAAGGAATTGTATGTAGTTCATTGTCTCAATCGTTTTTTATGGATGTAGAATGGTGAATATGTTGCCGACGCCGCCGTCGATGAGGTTGCTCACCCACATGGGGGCAATACCTAATCCCGCAACGCAAATTATCAGGCAGATAACCGTGAAACGCTCGTCCCACGTTGCGTCGCTCAGCGCAAGATGGTGCTCGTTTCTGCACTCTCCGTAGAGAATCTTTCCCACCACACGCAGAATGTACACGGCAGTAATCACAATGCTTGTGCAGGCTATTATGGTCACCGTGCGGTGGAAAATATCAGGCTGCTCGAAAGAGCCCACGAAGATGGTCATTTCTGCCACAAAGCCGCTGAATCCCGGCAATCCCAGGTTGGCGAGTCCGGCAATAATGTAGCCCACCGACAGGAAAGGCATTATCTTCATCAGTCCGCTAAGCTCGTGAATGTCGCGCGTGTGTGTGCGTCCGTAAATCATTCCTATGAGGGCAAAGAAGAGCGCGGTCATCAGTCCGTGCGAGAGCATCTGCAGGATGGCTCCCGTGCACGATGTTCTTGTCATCATCAGCAGGGCAAAGAGCACAAGGCCGCAGTGCGACACTGACGAATAGGCGTTTATATACTTCAGGTCCGTCTGGCTGATGGCGCTCAACGCTCCATACACTACGCTGATGGTGGTGAGAATGATGAATATCCACGCAAGGTCGTTGGCAGCCTGCGGCAACAGGTACATTGCCACTCTGAAACAGCCGTAACCACCGAGCTTCATAAGCACTCCCGCGTGCAGCATCGACACCGATGTTGGCGCGCTCGCGTGTCCGTCGGGGCTCCATGTGTGGAAGGGAAACAGCGCTCCCAGCACTCCGAATCCCAGGAATATTATCGGGAAGAATATATACTGCACGTTCACGGGGATATTTGCGAGTGCCGCAATCTCCATAATGTTCATCGTGGTAGCTCCGCTGCCGAAGTATATTCCCAGAATACCCATCAGCAGGAAGGCCGAGCCACCCATGAGCATCAGCGTCAGCTTCATCGCCGAGTACTCCTTGCGGCCGCTGCCCCACACGCCTATGAGCAGGTACATGGGAATGAGCGCCGTCTCGTAGAACATGAACATTGTGAAAAGGTCGGTGGAAATGAAGAATCCGAACACTCCCAGCGACAGAAGCACGTACCACAGGAAAAACTCCTTGGTCATCGGTTGCAGTCGCCACGAGGCGAACGTTCCCGTGAACACAATTATTGCCGACAGCAGTATCATCGCCACCGAAATTCCGTCCACTCCTATCGAGTAGCAGATGTTCATCGGCGCGTACCATTGCCACGATGCTGCGTAGAGAAACTCGGCGTCGGCACCGGCACCACGCTGCGCAATGAAGTCTGTTGTCAGGTAGATGGCGAGCAGCAACAGCAGGCTCGACCCTACGACCATCACACTGCGTGTCTGACGCAGGTTGCGGCTCGCCCATAATGCAAGGAGCATTATCAGGGGAATCACTATGAAAAGGTTTAGTATATTCATCTTTCTATAATATGCTTGTGGTTATACGAGGAATATAAGTATCAGGGCAAGAATCATCACTCCGTGCAGGAACCATATACAGTACGACTGTATGTTTCCACTCTGGAAGGTTCTTATCTGTCGCGCAAAGGTCTGTGTGGCCGAGCCCAAGAGGTCCATGAACGCGTCTATCGCGTGTTTGTCGAACCACGCTATCGGGCGGCTGATTCCGCGGAAAATAACCTTTTTCGTTACGAAAAGCCAAAGCTCGTCCATGTAGAAACGGTGGTAGGCAGCCTGTATGAACTTCTTGCTTCGCACCTTCATTGTCAGCGTTACCTTATTCTGTCCCTTCATGTACATTATGGTGGCTGTGGCAATGCCTATGATGGCAAGCAGTGTGCTCGATATTGCAACGCCTGTGTTCAGGTGAATCTCGTAGGCCTCGCCGTTGGCAGTGATGAACTCTCCGAAGGGGATGAATCCTGCAAGGCAGCTGATGGCCGCGAGTATCACCATGGGAATCAACATTGCCGCGGGTGCCTCGTGCGGGGTGTGGGGCTTCTTCTCGATGCGTCCCTTCTCAAAGAGTGCAAGCTGCGATTCGTAGTAGCTTTTTCCCCAGAATATCAAAAAGTAGAGGCGGAACATATAGAAGGCTGTGAGGCCCGCAACGCCGCTCATGAATACTTCCATCATGGGCGCGTAGCTGTAGCATGCTGTCAGAATCTCGTCCTTGCTGAAGAATCCGCTGAACGGGAAGATTCCGGCAATGGCGAGGCAGGCAATGAGGAAGGTAATATGCGTCACGGGCATATATTTTCTCAGTCCTCCCATGCAGTCGCGCTCGTTGCTGTGCACCGCGTGAATGATTGCTCCTGCGCCCAGGAACAGCAGGCCTTTGAACATTGCGTGTGTGAAAAGGTGGAACATCGAGGCCATATAGCCGAGGCCTCCCGCGTGCGGGTCGTCGGATGTGCAGACACCCAGCGCCACCATCATGAACGCAATCTGCGAAATTGTAGAGAAGGCAAGCACGCGCTTGATGTCCGTCTGTGCACAGGCAACCACTGCCGCATAGAGTGCAGTGAATGCTCCCACGTATGCTATTATGTGCAGCACCTGCGGCGCAAATTCAATGAAGATGGGGAACATACGCGCCACAAGATAGACGCCCGCAACAACCATTGTCGCCGCGTGTATCAGTGCCGACACGGGGGTGGGGCCCTCCATTGCGTCGGGCAACCATATGTGCAGGGGGAACATCGCACTCTTTCCCGCGCCGCCAATGAACATCAGTCCCAGCGCAACGGGAATCACAATTCCCGCCGAGAAGAGCAGTCTGACGTCGGGCTCGAAAGAGAATGTCCCCGCGTAGTAGCCATAGAAAAGTATTCCCACAAGGAAAAAGAGGTCGGCGAAGCGTGTGACGATGAACGCCTTTTTCGATGCGGCAATCGCAGCCTTCTTTGTGTAGTAGAATCCTATGAGCAGGTACGACGATACGCCCACAAGCTCCCAGAAAATGTACATCTGGAAGATGTTCGTGGCAACCACAAGGCCCAGCATCGAGAATGTGAAGAGCGACAGAAACGCATAGTAGCGCTGGAAGCCCTTCTCGCCCTTCATATAGCCGAACGAGTATATGTGCACCATCAGGCTGACGGTGCTTATCACCATAAGCATCATCACAGAAATGGGGTCGAGCATGATTCCCATCTCTATCTGCAGGCTCTCGGTCAGCGGCAACCATGTGAAATTATAGGGCACGAGGGTGGGGAAGAGCCCGTCGGCTCCGCGTCCCGCACCAAAATATTGCGCGGCTGTAACGTACGCAAGCACCGTCACCGTCGCGAGCGACAGTGTGCCTATTGTTCCCGCAACCTTGTGCGGCAGTTTCATTCCCGCAAGCGCGAGTATCAGAAAACTCAATAGCGGCAACGCCAATATGAATATCGTATGTTCCATAAGCTCCTAAAATTTAAGTTTCTTCAGCTCCTTCAATCTTATGGTGCGCATATTGCGGTACACATTCAGGATGATGGCAATGGCAACGGCAGTCTCCGACGCCGCGATTCCAATGGCGAACATCGTGAAGAAAAATCCCTCAAGATGCTCGGGAAAGTAGTAGGCGTTGAACACTGCAAAATTTATATCCACAGCATTGAGCACAAGCTCGGTGCTTATGAGCACTCCAAGCAGGTTGCGTCGTGTGAAAAAGCCGAATACGCCGATGAAGAACAGCAGCGCGGCAAGTACAAGGTAATATTCTGCGGGTATCATGGTCTTTTATCTTTTACGTGCGATTAACAATGCTCCCACCATGCAGGCAAGCAGCAGTACGCTGACAACCTCGAAGGGAAGCACAAAATTGTACTTCTCCACTCCCATCATCGTGTGGCCGATGAGCTTCATGGGCACCACCGACACAGGGTGCTGCACTTCGGGAAATTGGTGGGTGAATATAAGGTAAACAGTGAGTGCGAGGCCCGTTATTGCAGCCGTAAAGCCGGCAGTGTATCGCAGTATAGAGGTGTGCGTAAGGTCGCGCGTACCTTTACCGATGAGCAGTGCGGCAAAGACAAAAAGCACGATGATACCTCCCGCATACACGGTCACCTGCACCGCTCCCAAAAATGTGTAGTGCAGAATAAAATAGAGTCCCGCAGTGCCGAAGAGCACAAACAGCAGGTAGGTGGTTGCTCGCATGATGTTACGTGTGGTCACGGCCAGCAGTGCCGCGGCAACCATCAGCAGCGAGAGTCCTATGAATATGATTGTCAGTGTGTTCAGTTCCATATTCTTTTATCTGTTAAGTTTTTGTACAAGTTTCTTGCGGTCGTATACTGCATTCTCGAAGTCGTTGCAGAACTCAATGGCATTCTTCGGGCAGGCATTCACGCACAGCTGGCAGAACATGCAGCAGCCAAGGTCGTACTCGTAGCTCACAAGCACCTTTTTGCTCTTGCCCGTCTCTTCGTCGGTGACGCTTTTTGTGACGATGCTTATACTGCCGTTGGGGCACGCATTCTGGCACAGTCCGCAGGCGATGCATCTGTTGGCTCCATTCTCGTCGTGGGGCATTGTAAGGCGCGCACGATGGCGTTCCGATATTTTCAGAGTCTTTCTGTTCTCCGGGTACTGCTCGGTCACCTTGGGCGTGAAAAATTCGGTCAGCGTCACTTTCAGTCCCGACAGCAACGATTTTAACGCAAAGGTGACTGTGCTTAAATATGTGTATCTCTCTCTTTTCATCTTTCTATACTCTTAAAAAGTCCAGCCCATCACTACGCAAAGGGTCATTATAAGCAAGTTCACAAGGCCTATGGGCATCAGATATTTCCATTCGAGGGTGATTACCTGGTCGATGCGCAGACGCGGGAACGTCCATTTTATCCACATAAGCAGCCATATTACAAAGAAGGTCTTTCCAAAGAACCACACAGGTCCTGGAATATAGTCCATTGTGGCATTGAATGCATCGAGCCCCGGAACGTGCAGGGGCATCCATCCACCGAGGAAGATTGTTGCGGCAATGCCCGAGACGATGAACAGGTTCATAAACTCTGCAACGTAGAAAAAGCCGAATCCCATGCCCGAATACTCAGTGTGGTAGCCGGCCGTAAGCTCCGACTCGGCCTCGGGAAGGTCGAATGGGCCGCGATTCGTCTCGGCGTTTCCTGCAATCAGATAGATGATAAATGCTGTCAGGGCAGGCAGGTGTCCTTTGAAAATGAACCACATATCCGCCTGACGCGCAACAATCTCGCTCAGCTGCAGTGTGCCGCTCAGGGCAACGAGTGTCAGCATACTCAATCCTATTGAAAGCTCGTAACTAACCATCTGCGCTCCGCTTCGCATTGCGCCTATCATCGAGAATTTGTTGTTGCTGCTCCATCCGGCGAGCATTATTCCCAGCACTCCGAACGACGATGTTGCCATTATAAAGAACAATCCCACGTTGAAGTCGAGCACTTCAATGCCGTTGGCAAAGGGAAGGCAGCTGAACGTAAGCACCGAACTCAGCACCACAAGGAAGGGTGCAAGGTTGTACAGAAGGTTGTCCGTGCGTTTGAAGTCTATAATCTCCTTTATTATCATCTTGAACACGTCCGCAAACACCTGCAGCAATCCCCAGAATCCCACGCGCATGGGGCCCAGACGACACTGAAAGGCTGCGCACACCTTGCGCTCCATGAATATCATCACTATTGCAAGCAATACATAGGCGACAAGCACGCACACGGCAATAAGCACGCACTCCAGAAAGGTTGCCAACGCCGACGGCATCAGCGAACGCAGAAATTGGTCTATGGCTGTTGTTATTATACTAAAATCGTACATAGTCTCAATAGTTTCTTATCTGTCAATATCGGGAATTACATAGTCGAGTGTCGCGCCTATGGTCATAAGGTCGGCAATCTTGTTGCCGTTCAGCAGCGTGCCCATGCAGGCAACGAGCGGCAGTCCCATGGGACGGAACTTTATGCGGTAGGGCGATTTTTCGCCTCGGCTCTCGATGAATACTCCGAACTCTCCGCGCGAGCCCTCGACGGTAGCATGGTAACTGCCCTCGGGAATGCGTATCACAGGCTTTGTCTTTACCTTGTAGTCGCCCTCGGGAATGTTGTCTATCAGCTGCTCGATGATGCGCACCGACTCCATAATCTCGTCTATGCGCACAAGGTAGCGCGAGAAGCTATCGCCATTCTGGTAGATAACCTCTTTAAAATCAACCTTGTCGTACAGCGCATAAGGGTGGCGCTTGCGCACGTCACAGGCCCAGCCCGAGGCGCGTCCCGTGCCGCCTGTGCAGCCGAACGAAATTGCCTCGTCGCGTCCCAGCACTCCCACGCCCACCATTCTCTTGCGGGTGATGATGTTGTTCGTGAATACGTCGTTGTACTCCTTTATCTTCTTGGGAATATATTTGCAGAATGCCTTTACCTTTTCGGCAAATGTGGCGGTGATGTCCGCCTGCACTCCGCCGATGACATTGTAATTCTGTATCAGTCGTCCGCCGGTAACCTCCTCGAAAATGTCGAGAATCTTCTCGCGGTCGCGGAATCCGTAGATGAAGGTCGTCAGCGCGCCCAAGTCCATCGCTGCACAGGAAATGAAGAGCAGGTGCGAGTCTATGCGCTGAAGCTCGTCCATGATGGTGCGTATATATTGCGTGCGCTCGGTAACCTCCACGTCCATGGCATTTTCTATGCACATACACAGCGCGTGGCGATTCTGATGCGCGCTCAGGTAGTCCAGACGATCGGTCAGTGCCAATATCTGCGGGTAGGTGAGTCTCTCGCTTATCTTCTCCACTCCGCGGTGAATGTATCCGCAGTGTACGTCGGTCTTTTTAATAACCTCGCCCTCCAGCGACAGGCGGAAACGCAGCACTCCGTGTGTGGCAGGGTGTTGCGGGCCAATGTTGATAATATATTCATTGTTGTCGAAGAGAGTGTCGGGGTTTCTCTGCAGAGTGCCGTCGGGAGCCAGCGTGTGGGTGCAGTCATTCTCGACATTCTCGCTGAACATTCTCACGGGGTTAAGCTCCTCGCTCTCGTCGTAATCTTTTCTCAGAGGGTAGCCCACCCAATCGTTGCGCAGGAACAGACGGCGCAGGTCGGGGTGTCCCGTAAATATGATTCCGAAAAAGTCGAACGCCTCGCGCTCGTACATTTCGGCAATTTTCCAAATATCGCTCACCGTGGGAATTGCGGGTGCCTCTCTGTTTGTGGAGCGTGTGGCTACCTGCACATTCTCTTTCGTCTCGCTGTTTTCGAGCATATAAACGGCACCGATGCCCTCTTCGCCCCAGTCCATGCCCACAAGCTCGCGCAAGAAGTCCATCCCTCTCTCGCGGCGCAAATACTCCATCTGTTCGCGGAATTTCTCCGGCTGTATAAAGGTTATGTTCATTGCTCTTTCTCTTTATTGTTCATTGTCTCTTGCGGGACGTTGGTTATTATCATAGGGCCTTCGGGCAGCTCCTCGCGCGACTGTTTGCGATTGACGCCACCGAAGAATTTCTCTACCTTCACCTTACGCTGCAACTGCATCATTCCGTACAGGATAGCTTCGGGGCGCGGGGGGCATCCGGGAATGTACACATCCACGGGGATTATCTTGTCCACTCCGTTGAGCACGTGGTACGAGCCTTTGAACGGCCCTCCGCTGATGGCGCATCCACCCACCGCAATCACATATTTTGGGTCGGCCATCTGGTCGTACAGACGCTTCAGCACCGGCGCCATCTTGTGGGTGATTGTTCCTGCCACCATTATAAGGTCAGCCTGACGGGGCGAGTTTCGTGTAACCTCGAATCCGAAGCGGGCAAAGTCGTAACGTGCCGCTCCCACAGACATAAACTCGATGCCGCAGCAGCTTGTGGCAAACGTCAGCGACCACAGTGAATTGCTGCGTCCCCAATTTATAAGGTCGTCGAGCGCGCCGACAACGACGTTTGTGCGCTCTTTGTTAAGCTCGTTCACCAACGCCTCCAGCGTCTCGTTGTCCTTGAACTCCTCGTAGGGGATAGATTTTATTACCGGTTTTTTCATTTCCATTCAAGTGCTTTTTTGCGCCATGCGTAGGCAAGGCCCAATATCAAAATAAACAAGAAGAAGGAGATTCCGAAGAGGGCATTCACGCCCATTTCGTGCACGATGGATGCCCATGGGAACAGAAAGACAGTCTCAATGTCGAACATCAAAAAAAGGATGGCAAACAGATAGTAGCCAACCTTGAACTGCACCCATGTCTTTCCCTGTGTGGGAATACCACATTCGTATGCTTCACTTTTATGTCTGTTGAAAGAGCGCGGCGAGATTAGTCGCGCGAGCAACATCGTCACTCCCACAAATAGAAACGATGCCACAATCATTGTAAATAGAAGTACGTAGTAACTCATATTCTTTGTACAACTTGTAAGGTAATTGATTATTTCTCCCGCACTTGTGTAGGATATTCTCTTGTGGCAAAGAATTTTGCCGGCACGGGCGGCCGAATCGTATATTTTGCGGTAGGGTCGGGCGTGTAGACATTTAATTGTTCGCCACAGCAAAGTTAATAAATTTGTATTGAAATATGTAGCAAAAAACAGTATTAAATTTTGATAATTTTTTGCTGCGGCTCTAAAAAAAACATAATCCCTTTATAGGGCTGTGTTTATGGCCATCGGCTGCGGAAATAGAGCCGCCTATAAACAACTGTGGCGACTAAATTTTAGTCGCCACAGTTGTACGGTTGCTATTGTCGTCGCTATTTGTTTACCGACGGCAGCGAAGAGTACTCTTTAGAGTAGCGCATCATCTGCTCCATATAGCCCTCTGTGTAGTCAAGCTGTACATCTGTGATTGCGCCGTTAGCATCGGTCGTAACCACGTATCTGGGGTTAACGAATCCTCTGTAAGGAGCAATGTTAAGCGGTGCGAAACGCTCGAGAATCTCTTTGTGAAGCTCTGCGTCTACCTTCACTCCGTAATTCTCTACCAACTGCTTGGCTGCCTCGTGGTCGCCTGTCGACTTTATGCGCTGCACCTCTGTCAACAGCTTTCCGAAAGTCTCTCTCAGCTTGTCGTAGTCGTGGATGACAACGTAGGTCTTTCCATCTTTCTTGGCAAGCTCCACGCACTCTTTTCCGCCATTCTCCAGCGCCCAGCGGGCAATCAGCTGGCGGTTGCGCATGTGTGCCTCTTCGACGTTGTTGCCCAGCTCCACGCGGGTAAGCTGTGTCATCAGTCCGTTCATCATATACTTGTAATATTCGGCCTTGTAGGCATCTTTGTTGGGCAACAGATTAAGCTCCACCATCTTTTTGTCGGCCAGATAGTAGAGAGCAAAAAGGTCGGCGCGAGCCTCTTCCACTGTCGAGCCATAAGAGCGCAACGCGTCGGGGTCGACGCCGGGGAGCAGCTTGCCCGAGCCGTGGCCCAGACACTCGTGCAGGTCAGTGTGCAGGTTGTCGGTTACAAAGCCAAACTCTTTGAGCATATTAACCTCAACGTCGCTCCACGCAAACTCTTTTGTCTGTCCGCCGCCGGCACTTGCGCGGTCGTATGCCTCGGTAATATTCTCTATGGTCACCGATTTTGAGCCGTGAGCCACTCTTATCCAGTTGGAGTTGGGCAGGTTGATGCCGATGGGGGTTGCAGGGTAGCAGTCGCCGCCCAGCATTGCCACGGTGATTACCTTTGCCGAGACACCCTTCACCTTCTCCTTCTTAAACTCTTTTGCCACCGGAGAATTGTCCTCGAACCACTGTGCATTCTCGCTGATAATCTCTGTGCGTTTGGTCGCCTCGATATTCTTGAAGTTCACCACACTCTCCCAGCTTGCCTTCATTCCCAGAGGGTCGCCATACGATTCTGTAAAGCCGTTCACAAAGTCGATGCGCGAGTCGAGGTCGTTCACCCACAGCACTGCATACTCGTCGAACTTCTTGAGGTCGCCTGTGCGGTAGTATTCGATAAGTTTCTCAATCACAGCCTTCTGAGCATCATTCTCGGCCACGCTTGCAGCCTTCTCCAGCCAGCCTACGACGCGCTCGAGAGCCGCAGAATAGAGTCCGCCCACCTTCCATACTTTCTCCTTTACGACTCCATCCTCTTTCACCAGACGGCTGTTAAGTCCGTACATTACAGGCTTTTCGTCGTTCGGGTCTTTCATGGCAGCATAGAAAGCCTCAACCTCGGCCTGCGTAACACCATCGTAGTAGTTGTTGGCCGATGCGAGAATAAGGTCGTCGTTGCCACTCTGCACCGTGCGTTTGGCCATGATTGTCGAGTCCTGAATTACGGGGGTAAGCTCGTCAATCAGCTGCTGCACACTCTGTCCCTCTTTCAGGGGCAGTTTCTCGGGGCTCACTGCGCTCACGCATTTGCCGAAGAATTCGGCTGTGAATCCGGGCTTGAACTTATCCTCTGCATAGTGGTGGTGAATACCGTTGCTGAACCACACGCGCTTCAGATAAAGCTCCAAGGCCTTAAACTGCTCGTCACCACGGTCGCCTTTGTAATTCTCATAAACAGCCTCGAGAGTTCTTCTAATCTGCAAATTATATTTGCAATTCTGGTCGAACAGAATGTCGCGGCCCTCAAGCGCAGCCTGCGACAGATAGTAGAGCAGGGTACGCTGCTGCAGCGACAGTTCTTCGAAGCCCGGCACCTGGTAGCGCAGAATCTCAAGGTCGGCGAATTTCTCCACCTGATAGATAAAATCGTCAGAGGCACTCTCCTCCTGTTTTTGCACATTTCCGCTGCACGCTGACAGAAGCGCGGCGGCTGTAGATAAAGTAATCATTAATTTACGCATATACATTTGTTTGAATTCAATTTGCATTAAAGAATCGCTCCTGCAATGCGCGAAAAGCGATGCAATTACAAAGATACAACCATTCTTATAAATAATGAAAATAATCGCGCAAATAGAGACACTTTTCGCCTCGGCGGCCCACCAGCTGTTTAATTTTTCCTCTGTTTCTTGTAAGGATAATGTTAATAGTATTATCTTTGTCCACCGAGCCCCGTTGCATGGGTGCTCGACTGACTAACCATAAAAAACAGAAAAACTATGAACGAGATTTCAAAATGTCCCAAATGTGGCGGAGAATATGTATATTTCGATGGCTCTCTCTATGTGTGCCCCGACTGCGCATACGAATTCAGCGAAGAGAGTGCAGCCTCGGCAGCAGCGGATGATGTTCCCAGAGACAGCAACGGCGCCGAATTGTTCGATGGCGATGCGGTGACGGTAATCAAGGATCTTAAGGTGAAAGGCTCCTCTATGGTTATCAAAAGAGGCACAAAGGTTAAGAGCATCCGCCTGACAGAGAATCCCGAAGAGGTTGATTGCAAGATAGATGGCAGCGGCATTGTGCTCAAGACCTGCTTCCTTAAAAAGCAGTAACTTCCGGCCTTTGCCTGTGCTCAATAAAAATATCCCGAAAATATTATAGGGCCCATTCTCGAACTTGAGAATGGGCCCTATAATTATGCTACTGCAAGATTCTATTATCTGCTGATGTTGCGTTTAAAGTGCTCGGTGAAGAAGATAAGCTGATACAAAATTGCATTTCCCCAATAACCGTGGTTGTGTCCACCGGGGCGGATAGTATAGTCGTGAGGAATCTTTTTCTCCAACAGCGCCTCGTGCAAAGCTACGTTGCAAGGATAGAAGAAATCCTCTGTACCGCAATCGATAGCAATTGACAATCCGGGCTTAATCTTGTCAATCTGGCTCAAAGCTGTGCTGTTGTTCCAGCGCTCTTTGTTATCTTTCTGCTCACCCAGATGGTCTTTAATGTGCCAGTTGTTGGGGAAAGCTCTAAAGTCTACGCCACCGCTAAGGCTACCGCACGCGCCAAAAACATCCTGATGACGGAAGGCCAACCAAAGTGCGCCGTGTCCACCCATGCTGAATCCTGTGATTGCTCTTGCATGCGGACTGCGAATAGTCTTATAATGTTTGTCTACGTACTCGACCAATTCTTTGCTTACGTAAGTCTCGAATTTGTTTTTGGGGTTATTGTAGCTGTCGAAATACCACGATTGCTCTCCGTTGGGGCAAACAAGAATAATTCCATATTGGTTGGCCAACTGGGGCAGTTTGGGCTGTGTCTGGTGAACCCATTTTGTGTGGTCGTCGCCGTGTCCGTGAAGAAGATAAACAACAGGCATTGCATAGGCATCATTGTACTGCGCGGGAGTTACAATAACATTGTAAATGTCACGATCCATAGCATTACTATGTATTTTCACTGTGTCAATGCGCTGGGCGTTAAGATTGAACAACGCTACAAAAGAGAGCGTAAGGGATAAAATAATTTTTTTCATATTTGTGTTTTTTGTTTGATTGCGAAGATACGAATAAACGAGCGAAAATATTATACTCGTTTCAATATTTTTTCGGCGGGCGCAACTATCATCCTAAAATAACATCCAGCACCATCATCAGCGCAAAGCCAAGCGCGAATCCTATGGTGCCCAGGTTACTGTGCTTGCCCTGCTGCGATGCGGGAATAAGCTCCTCGACAACAACATAGAGCATCGCTCCTGCCGAGAATGCAAGCAGATAGGGCATTGCCGGCACCGTGTATTCGAGAAAAAGCAGCGTGAGGATTGCGGCTACAGGCTCCACCACTCCCGAGAGCGCACCATAGAGGAAGGTCTTTCCGCGGCCCACGCCCTCGGCGCGCAGCGGCATCGAGATTATCGCTCCCTCGGGAACATTTTGCACAGCCATTCCTATGGCAAGGGCAAAGGCAGCTGCAAGCGTCATTGTCGTCTCGCCCGTCTGCATTCCAGCGAACACCACTCCCACGGCCATTCCCTCGGGAATATTGTGCAGCGTCACGGCAAGCAGCAACTTCGACGAACGCGACAGCGACGAGCCGGGGCCCTCGCTCTGCGTGCCGTTAATATGCTGGTGGGGAATAAATGTGTCGAGCAGGAACAGAAACGCCATTCCCGAGAGGAATCCCACGAGCACCGGCAGAATCTCCGTAAACTCGTCGCTCTTCACCGAAAGGTCGATGGCGGGCATCAGCAGCGACCAGAAAGAGGCTGCCACCATCACTCCCGACGCGAAGCCCAGCAGTGCCTTTTGGGTAATGTCCGAAATATTTCTGCGGAACAGAAAGACCGTTGCCGCTCCCAGCAATGTGCCCAAAAAGGGTATTGCGAATCCGAAAAGTATATTAGTGTCCATCTTTTTTCGTCTTTTATAGTTCTATAAACGCGAAGATAGAGCTATTTTTTTATTCGCAATACAAATTTCAGAATAATATTTTCTCTTCCGTCGCCTTTATCTGTAGAATTTGAAAAGTTCGTACTCTTTGGCCTTTATCTTTCCAAGCTCGCTACCCTGTTCGGCTGCGCGCTTGTACCATTTATAGGCCTTGGGGTTGTTCTTTTTAATTCCTCGGCCCTTCTCGTAGCATTCGCCCACAAGCTCCTGCGCCTCGATGTTGCCGTTGTTTGCAGCGTGCAACAGCCAGTCGAAGCGCATCTTTTTGCTCTTCTTTACGTAACGACCGCTTTTGTAAAGTTCGGCGAGTTTCATCTGTGCCTGAACATTGCCAAGCTCGGCAGCGCGGGTGAATAGTTTAATAGTCTCCGACTCGCGCAAAATCTTTCCCTTCTTGCCCTCTAAAGAATCATTATGCTCGTAAAGGCGCGCAACCTTATACATTGCAAGGGGTTCCTCTTTCGCGGCTGCTTTTTTGTACCATTCGATAGCTTTTTCGCTATTCTTTTCCGTGAAAAGTCCCTCATCGTAACTTTTCGCGAGCATACTCATCGAGCGCACAAGGCCGCTGTCGGCTGCCACCGTGTACCATTTTAGAGCCAACGAATCATTGGCAATTGTGCCGCTGCCGTCCTTGTAACAGTTTGCAAGCTGGTGGCAGGCTGCAGGAATTCCGCAATTTGCCGCCGAACGATAAAGGTCAAAAGCCTTTATACTGTCTTTCTCCGTTCCTCGGCCATAAGAGTAGCATACGCCCGTAAGATAGATAGCTGTGGGCTCTCCCATTGCCGCAGCATCGTGGAATCTCTCGAACGCAGCAGTGTACTCTTCGGCGTTGTATAGATTTTGTCCCTCGCTCAACAGCTTCATGCAATAGGCAAGCATTGCGGGGTTGTTTTTCAGTGCGTCGGTGGGCGGTTGGTTGGCAATGGCCCGTTGCTCGTCTGTGAGTGTGCGGGTGAGAATATTAAGGTCGCTACCGTATATTGTTCCATTATTGTAGCCCTCGGCATTCGCGCTAATCTCTTTTGCCACACTGCTGTTGCACAGTTCGATGGTGGCTTTTCCGCCGGTAGCCTTGGCCGCCGGTACCCATATTAACGTGCGACGAAAATCCTTTTCGCTTGGTTGCTGGCCCTTGTAGTCGGGCGAGTAGAATTGCTTGCTCTCGCTGTAGCCCTGAATAGAGGTGTAGCGCTTGACACTGCCTGTGTGAAGGTCGGGCACAATGCCTTTTTTCTCCTCACCCTCTTCGTAGGGAATCATACAAGCAACGTAGTTGGGATTATATGGGAACGAGCGTCCTTTGTTCATTCCACTCTCAAGCTGGGTCAGGAATCGAGCTCCTGAATAGCCGTCTGTGCCGTCGTTTCCTCCTCCAATATACATTTGTGACAAGAATCCCATGTAGAATCTCATATAATGCATCTTGTTGTCCATGGCTCTTCCCTTGTGTGTCCACTCCGATTGAAGATTCTCAAACTGTTCGCGTGTACCCTTGTCGCTGCGTATGACAAACTCTTTGAAATTTGTCATCTTTACAGAATTTTTACCTTTCAGATAATCATTGTCGGGTCGCGGCACCGAGTCGGAATTGTAAGTGCCTGCCACCACCATCAACTGCACCCAGTAAGCCCAATTATAGTTGTGGCGCTTGATGGCACTGCGCACAACGTCGGCTGCAGTGTAGGCATTGGGGAACATCTGATAAGGTATTTTAAGGTCGTTTGGGTCGCGTGTTGGCGCATCACTTCCACCACCCATGCCTTTTATTTTTATCTCCTGAGGACTCCAGTATCTGATGTTACCCAAATATTTAATCAAAGGAATATCACTTTGCACCCGCCAATCAGTAATATTGGAGAGTCCTGTTGTCTCGTTGTCCAACAATGTAATATACTCCTCCTCGTTTGTAACTTCAGGCATACGTTCCTGAATATTGTTACTCTGCTCACTATAGTCCTTTGAGTCGTTCAAGAAGGTTACATCCTGTGCATACTCCCACTCATCAAGGTAGTCGAAGCGCATCTCACTATGCGGCGGACGGCTGTATCGCTCATACTCCCTGGCGGCGGTAACCTCTACCGACGAGAGCATATACTCGAACGGGCGCAACTTTATGCTTTTTGCCTCCTGCTCGCGTTTCTCTTTGTCTGTGAGCGGCAGTCCTATGTGGCGCTCCCAATAGTCGTAGAGTCGAAACTCGGGCGAATAGTAGCGGTCGAGAGAGAATGAATAGAGAGAATCCACTATCTGGTCGGGCTCCAGCATAGGAGTAATTGCACCAATCTTTTTGCCGTAAAAGTCTTCTGTTTGTAGTTGCAGAGTACCTTTTTTGTCTGTTGCAAATTCGTAGTTGCTAACGATGCTATCTTCGTAACAAATTTCGAATTTCATATTAAGTTCTTTCTGCGGAATGAGAGTGAAGCGGCCCAGCTGCCCCCATTTTTTGTTCTTTTCTTTCTTATAGAAAGTTCCTTTTACGGTAATTCCCTTCTCTATCGGCTGGTAGAGTCTAATATCTTTCTTTGCCAATTTACTCCAATCGTACGACGTCCAGCCGTTAGTAAGCATAAGAAGATCAAGTTCTTTTGCGCGATTTTTGTTCGCGGGGTCAAAGTAACGTGCCGCGTCGGGAATATAGCCTTTAAGTTCAGAGCCGAGCAAAAGATAACTGTACATATTATGCGTGTAGGATGTCTGCTGACGTCCCGCAGCATCGCTCACAGAAAGAGAAAGTTCGGTATTTTCTTCGATGGGCTTTCCATCCTCTCTTTCGATTGTTACGCTAAACTTTTCGTGGGGTTTCAGAGAGAGTTTGTGCAACGGCTCTCCGTTGGCGGTTATTTTCAGTTTCGCAGTCTCGCGGTCACCCGGCTGAATATTTTCGTGCATCACAAAGAACTGACGCTCAGCCAGCGGCAAACTATCGTCCACAAACACAATCACTCTATTCACTCCCTCGCGAAGAGAATCTTTATCAATAGTTATAATCTTTCCGTTGTTGTCAGAATAGTATTTCTGATAATGTGAAAGTTCGCCACGATGCAGCACTGCGCAACCGAGGGCTGTAGAACTTTCGAGGTTGTTGCTTACTTTTATGCTTACATTGTTACCCTCTTCTTTTACAGCAATAGAAACTCCCTCTTTTTCAATTTTCGGAAGCTCAAATTTATGCTCTTTCTTTCCGCGTTTCACCTCTGCGTGGTATTTTACTCCCGTTTCGGGAGTCAGCGAGAATGTTCCCTTTCCCGCGTGGGTGGGCACGCTTCGTTGCAAAAGGTTTTTGCCCGCGTAAATGTAAATTGTATCTTCGCCGGCAATGCCATCTTCGCCACGAAGTTCGTAGGCTACGGTAGTCTCAATACCCTCAATAAGATGGCCACCTTCGGGGTAGAATTTAAGGTCAAGTTCGGGAAGTTCACTAGATATCCACTCGCCACGATACATGAATCCTCTGCGACGGTCGAGCATGTTCTTGAAGTCCCAATTATTGCCATTAACCTTGTCGAAAATGGGAAACACTCGACTGAATACCGCTTCTTTTCCCCAGTTGAGCATATAGCGTGTGTAGGCGCGTATTTCATAATAGCCTGACAAAAGCAACGGCTTCAGCTCAAACTCGCCATTGCAAGTTCCTTTTTCATCTATTTTGTATTTTTTAGTCTCGACAACGTAACCTTCGGGTGCTACAAGTTCCACATACAGCACCTTGCTCAAGGTCGAGGGCGCGTCTTTCACTCCCTCGGTAACGTAGGCTTTGAACCACATTGTCTCGCCAAGATAATAGGCAGTATTATCAAAGTGCAGATACACCCTCTCCTGCGGGAAAAGGTTGTTCACCACCGCAGCGTTGAACGCCATTTTGTCAAGGCTATTTCCATCCGCGTAAGAGAAAAGAGCAACTAATAGTAGTAGTGCCGTATATGTTATTTTGCGTAGCATAGTCTAATTACCTATTTATAGAATTTAAAAAGTTCATACTCTTTGGCCTTTATTTTTCCAAGTTCGCTACCTTGTTCGGCAGCGCGTTTGTAATATTGGTAGGCCTTAATGTCACTCTCCTTTACTCCGCGGCCCTTTTCGTAGCATTCGCCGACAAGTTCCTGAGCCTCCATATGGCCGCTGTTCGCGGCACGAAGCAACCACCCGAAACGCAGTTTCTTGTTTTTCTTTACGTAGCGTCCGTTGCCGTAGCACTCGGCGAGTTTCATCTGTGCATGAACATTTTTCAGTTCGGCCGCACGGGTGAATAGTTCAATTGCCTCGGACTCGCGCAGGGCCTTTCCTTTCTTACCATCTATGGAATCTTTCTGTTCATAATAGCGGGCAATCTTGTATATTGCATAGGGCTCGTCCTTTTCGGCTGCCTTATTGTACCACTCGATAGCTTTTTCGCTGTTCTTTTCAGTGAAAAGGCCCTCTTCGTAACTTTTTGCAAGCATACTTACGGAGCGTACATAGCCACTATCGGCAGCGGTTGTGTACCATTTGAGGGCAAGGCTGTTGTTTGCTTTTGTGCCTTTTCCCAGCATATAGCAGTTTGCGAGGTTGTGCATGGCTGCAATATGCTTTCCATTTGCGGCGGCACGGAACATATTGAATGCCTTTTTGTTGTCAATTTCTGTTCCCTCGCCATTTGTATAGCATACACCTGCATAGAACATTGCTGCAGGATGTTTCAGGGCTGCTGCTTCGTAGAATTTTTCAAAGGCACGCGCATACTCTTTTTCGCGGTAGAGTGCAACGCCCTCGTTTGTTACTTTCAGACAGTGTGCATACACCTCTTTATTATTTTGAGAGGTGAGTTTCATTGCTTCGGCTGCTGCTTTTTGTTCCTCGCTCAATGTGCGGGTAAGAATGTTAAGATCGCTGCCATAAATTGTTCCGCCGCCACAGCCCTCTACGTTTACATTTATATTTTTTGCTACGCTGCTGTTGCACAATTCTACAATCGCTTTTCCGTCGGTGGTTTTCGCCGATGGTACCCATATTAACGTGCGTCGGAAGTCCTTTTCGCTCGGTTGCTTGCCTTTGTAATCGGGCGAGTAAAATTGCTTGCTCTCGCTGTAACCCTGCACAGAAGTGTAACGTTTGGTACCGCCCACATGCAGTTCGGGAACAATACCTTTACGTTCCTCACCCTCTTCAAAGGGAATCATGCAGGCTACGTAGTTAGGATGATAAGGCTCATTTCTGTCTCTTGTCAATGCTCTGTATAATGCATTAGCAATATCCACCTTATTGTATCCATCGATTCCCTCTGCGGTATTTAGGCTAGTTTGCGAAAGGAATCCAAGGTAAAATTTAGCATATTGCAATTTATTGTCCAAAGCATGGCCTTTTCTTATCCAATCACCAAGATAGTTTTTGAATTGCTCGCGCGTACCAATGTCGCTACGTATTACAAATTCCTTGAAATTGCCCATCTTCTGCGGATTCTTGCCTTTTATATACTCTCCATCGGGATGAGGAATGGAATCGCTACTATATTTTCCCGCCACTACCATCAACTGCACCCAATAGGCCCAATTGTAGTTGTGACGTTTCATGGCACTCTTTACAATATCTTCGGCTGTATATGAATTAACGAATTGCTTCAACACCGGAGGCGTCATCATGAAATAGGGATTTTGGCGTTCTATTGTGTACGGATCAATATAGCCATGAATTGGTGCCATTGTTGTTAGTTGATTATAATTCCAATATCGGGTACCATCTATATATTTTATGAAGTTTACAGACACCGGTACTCTTATTGAACTTATAGTTCCGTTTTTCGATAGAGAAATAGTATCATTGAAGAATTCATTGTTTATATATTCATCAATTTCTCCATTGACGAATCTGCTCTCTGTAAGATACGTTACATCCTGCGCATACTCCCACTCGTCAAGATAGTCGAAGCGCATTTCGCTGCGAGGCGGACGGCTGTATCGTTCGCGCTCTTTGAACTCAGTTACCTCTACCGACGAGAGCATATACTCGAACGGACGCAACTTTATGCTTTTTGCCTCTTGTTCGCGTTTCTCTCTATCGGTAACAGGAAGGCCCGTATGGCGCTCCCAATAGTCGTAGAGTCGAAACTCGGGCGAATAGTAGCGGTCGAGACAAAATGAGAATATTGAATCCTGCATCTGGTCACCTGTTATTTCAGGGGTAATTGCGCCTATACTTTTTCCATAGAAATCCTCTAACTGCAGTTGAAACACACCTTCTGCGTTTGTTATAAAATCATAAGCAGTTATTAAACTGTCTTTATAGCATATTTCGAATTTAGTTGGGTAGTTCTTCTGAGGATGGAGAATGTATTTACCTAATTGTCCGAATTTCTTATTTTCCTCTTTCTTATAGAATGTACCTTTTACGGTAATTCCCTTTTCCATCGGTTGGTCGAGCTTAATATCTTTCTTTGCCAATTTACTCCAATCGTACGACGTCCAGCCGTTTGTAAGCATAAGAAGATCAAGTTCTTTTGCGCGATTTTTATTCGCAACATCAAAGTAACGTGCCGCGTCGGGAATATAGCCTTTAAGCTCCGAGCCTAAAAGCAGATAACTGTACATATTATGCGTGTAGGATGTCTGCTGACGGCCCGCAGCATCGCTGATTGAAAGAGAAAGTTCCGTATTTTCTTCGATGGGCTTTCCATCCTCTCTTTCTATTGTTACGCTAAACTTTTCATGGGGTTTCAGAGAGAGTTTGTGCAGAGGCTCGCCGTTGGCGGTTACTTTCAGTTTCGCAGTCTCGCGGTCGCCCGGCTGAATATTTTCGTGCAGCACAAAGAACTGACGCTCGGCCAGCGGCAGGCTGTCGTCTACAAAGACAATCACTCTATTCACGCCCTCGCGCAAAGAATCTTTGTCGATAATGATTATTTTTCCGTTGTTGTCCGAATAGTATTTCTGATAATGAGAAAGTTCGCCGCGGTGCAGCACTGCGCAACCGAGGGCTGTAGAACTTTCGAGGTTATTGCTGACTTTTATGCTTACATTGTTACCCTCTTCTTTTACAGCAATAGCTACTCCCTCTTTTTCAATCGCAGGAAACTCAAATTTATGCTCTTTCTTTCCGCGTTTCACCTCTGCGTGGTATTTTACTCCCGTTTCGGGAGTCAGCGAGAAAGTGCCTTTTCCCGCGTGGGTGGGAACGCTCTTTAAAATCTGCTTTTTGTTTGCAAAAATGTAAACAGTATCTTCTCCGGCAATGCCATCCTCGCCGCGAAGTTCGTAGGCTACGGTTGTCTCAATGCCCTCGATAAGATGTCCGCCCTCGGGATAGAATTTGAGGTCAACATCGGGTAGTTCCGAAGATACCCACTCGCCGCGATACATGAATCCTCTGCGACGGTCGAGCATATTCTTGAAGTCCCAGTTGTTGCCATTAACCTTGTCGAAAATGGGAAACACGCGGCTAAAAACTGCCTCTTTGCCCCAATTGAGCATGTAACGTGTGTAGGCGCGTATCTCATAGTATCCTGACAACAGCAGGGGCTTCAGCTCAAACTCTCCGTTGCACGTTCCTTTTTCATCTATTTTGTATTTTTTGGTCTCGACAACGTAACCTTCGGGCGCTACAAGCTCTACGTACAGCACCTTGCTCAATGTCGAGGGCGCGTCCTTCACTCCCTCGGTAACGTAGGCCTTGAACCACATTGTTTCACCAAGATAATAGGCAGTGTTGTCAAAATGCAGGTACACCCTCTCTTGCGGGAAAAGGTTGTTAACCACTGCTGCGTTGAATGCCATCTTGTCGAGGCTCTTTTCATCAGCGTGGGAGAAAAGGGCGACCAAAAGTAATAGTGCCGTATAGAGTAGCTTTTTCATTTTGTAAGATTTTCTTGCGCTAAAATACAATTCAATTTTGAAAGTTCAAAATTCCCTGTGCTTCGTTTCGTCTTTCGTATCTTTCATACGCCGGAAAATATGAAGCATAGAATAAAGCATAGAACGTAAACTGTTGAATATAAATTGAATACTTTACCCCCCCCTATAGGTTAATAATGGTTAAATGTTTGCATTTCTTGTGCCTAAAAAACAATCGGGCCACAGTAATATATTCTTTTACGTGGCCCGATTGTGTGCTAAACTTATTTTACTCCCGGGGGCTTGGGACTGTTGTACATAAAGAATCGCAGCAATTCAAATTCGTACACCTTCTGAATGGCAAATTCGTTGCCCTTTTCGGCAAGGTCTTTGTACAGTTTGTATGCAAGCGGGTGGTTCACGTCCGTTCCGCGTCCTTTTTCGTGGCAGTAAGCGACGAACATCATTGCCTCTTCGTTGCCGACCTCGGCGATGGACTTCATCCACTCGAAACTCTTCTTGCGGCTCTTCTTCAGGTATTTTCCCTCGGCGAAACATTTCACGATGAATCTCTGCGCCTCGACGTTGCCGCCGCGCGCCGCCTTACGAATATAGTTTATTGCTTGCGACTTACGCAACTGGCGCTTGCTCAGTCCCATTATCGAGTCCTGCGCAACAATGTGCATTCCCACCTTGTACAGTGCGTCGGGGTCATTCTGCAGCGCTGCAAGATTGTACCATTTTAGGGCCTTTTCGTTGTCTTTTTCCACAAATATCCCCTCTTCGTGGAAAATTCCCATCATACGCTGCGAGGCTGCAAAATTGTTCTCGGCAGCCTTTCGGTAATATTCATAGGCCAGCGAGTCGTTGCCGGCTACAATCTTTCCCTCATGGTAGACGTCGCCTAGATTGTGCATCGCAAGGTTGTTGCCCTTTTCGGCGGCCATTTCAAAGTAGCGCAGTCCCAACTGCTTGTCCTCGCCCACACCCTTGCCGTCGAAGTAGCATTTTCCGATGTTTGCAAGCGCGGGTGCGAATCCGTAGCTTGCAGCCTCGCTGAAACTCTTCACGGCCTTTTCATATTCGCCAAGCGCATAGTGCGCGACTCCCTCGCGTGTGACGTTGCTGCATCTTGTGATTATAGTGGGCGGAAGCTCTGTCTTTGAGAGCTTTTTCCATACTCTCATATAGCTGCTCTCTTCGCCTATGCTGTCCCTTTTTTCGCGTGTGCTTATATTGGCGGCGTTGCCGTATATGCTCTTCTTTCCGCGTCCCTGAACGTCGATGTTCACATACTTTGTGCTGCTGTTGTTGAAAAGTTCCACTCTTACGCTGCCCGACGAGTCGCTTTTGGCAGTCGGCGCCCACAAAAGAGTGCGGCGGTAGTCTTTCTTCGCTCCGTCGGGCTTTTCGTGGCTGTAGTCGGGCGAGTAGAATTGCTTGCTCTTTGTGTAGCCGCGCATCATTGTGTAGCGTATTCTGCCGGCTTTTGCAAAGTTAGGAATCTCCATCTCCTCTCTATCCTTCTCGCTGTAGGGAATGAAGCACGCAACGTAGTTAGGGTAGTCGGGCTTGAACTTTCCCAATGCTACAAGCTCCTCTGAATTCTCTTTTCCAAACTCAAGCGTAGTTCCCCTCATTCTTTGGTGGAAAATGAGCGAGCCGGGGAATCCGTCTATCATCTTATTGCCTTTCGTGGGAATATAGTGTCGCGTCAGGAATCCCTCGACAATCAGTGAGTCGAGTCCGCGCGGCATTCCTCGGTTGAACCATCTTTTAGCATCGTTGGGGAATTCGTTGCGCAGTTTCTCGTCGCTTCTTATGGTCACCTCCTTGAAATTCATCATATGGGCGATAGACTTTGTAAATTCTGTTGGAGTGGGGTAGGGGCGTTGCCTTATGTACGAAAAGTTATACTCGGGAACAGAGTCGCTGTTGTACTCTCCGTCCACCACAATCGACTGAACATAATACGCCCAGTTGAAATTGTGACGCCAGAATATGCTTCGCAGCACCTGCGCCGAGGTCAGACTGTTGCTGATAGTGTAGAAATATAGATCGCCGACAACATTGTAAATGTCATCGTCGCCCGCCTCCTTTACAGGCTTTATTCCATCCTTGTAGGTAGTCTCTATTGCGCTGCTTCTTTTGTCGGGGCCCAGGTTGTTGATATTTGCAAAGTCGAGCGAGACCTCTACTTTTGTAGTGTCAAAATCTCTTTGCAGATTGAAATATGTAACATCCTGTGCATACTCCCACTCATCCACGAAATTGAACTTTATTTCGCTGCGTGGCGGGCGGCTCCTTTTGTCCTTTTTCTTATCCTCGACAATGTCAATTTCGGCAAGCTGGTAGCTTAAAAGGTCCTTCTGAATGACGGTCGTGTCCTGCCCGGGAGTGTAGTTTTTAGCCTCGCCCGGGGTGCGCTCCCAATAGTCAAAGAAACGGAAGCCCGGCGAAAAGTATCTGTCGAGCACGAATCGTATTCCCTTGGCGTTCTTGGGCTTGAAAGGAATGTATCTTGCCGAGAGTTCGGCTATCCTGTCGCCATAAAAATCCTCGCTTCGCAGCCTGAATCGTCCGTTGCGCGTAGTGTGGAATTTATAATGTATGCTGTCGGACATGAATTTGAAATTCATTGTGCCCAGCTTCAGCGGATAAAGAAGGTACGTGCCCAACTGTCCCCACTTTTTGTTCGCCTCGCGTGTGTAGACCTCTCCGCTCAATTCTATTCCCACCTCTGCCTGATGGCGCACGTCAATGTGGCTGCGCGAGAGCTTGCTCCAATCGTACGACGTCCATCCGTGGGTGAGCATCAAAAGGTCAAGTTCCTCTTCGCGTTGCGGATTCTCGTGGTCAAAATAGCGGGCGGCGTCGGGAATGTAGCCTTTCAGCTGTGAGCCTAAAAGCGTGTGGGTGTACATATTATGCTCGTACGACATTTTCTGTCTGTGGTCAATGTCGCTCACCGACAGCGAAAATTCCGCGTCGGGTGCAATGGCTTTTCCATCCTCGCGCTCAATGGTCAGTGTCATTTTTTCGTGCGGCTGCAGGATAATATCTTTCGGGTTGCGGCCGTTCACTTTTGCAGTCAGTTTCACGGTGGAAATGTCTCCCGCAGCAATTGTGTCGTGTGTGACGAAAAACTGCCTCTCGGCGAGCGGAACGCTGTCGGCGAAAAGCACCACGCGGTTCACTCCCTCGGCAAGATTGCGCAGCGGCATCTGTATCTTTTTCTCCTTTTCATCGGACGTAAAAGCATCGTACGACAAAATGTAGCCGTTGTTTACAATCACGCAGCCAAGGTTGGCCGTTGCGGGAAAATTGTTCTTTATTGTAACGTTTATATTACCATCTGCCTTTACGACCGACAGCGAGGCTCCCTCTTTTTCCACTTTCGGAAGGTCGAACTTGAAAGTTTTTCTTTTTCCATTTTTGTGGCGGGTAATCTCAACCTCGGCGCGGTATTTTACATCTTTTTTCGGCAGCAGCCTGAAACTGCCCATGCCCAGCAGGGTTGGCGAGGTGCGCAGAATGGGCTCTCCGTCGGCGAGGATGGTTATTGTGTCTGCGCCGTGCACTCCGTCGTAGCTTTTAAGTTCGTAGGCAATGGTTGTTTCAATGCCCTCGACCAGATGGCCACCCTCGGGGTAGAATTTAAGGTCGGCCTCGGGAAGTTTGTTGGTCATCCATTCGCCGCGGTACATAAAACTGCGCTTGCGGTCGAGCATATTCTTAAAATCGTAATTGTCGCCGTTCACTTTGTCGTATATGGGGAATACACGGCTAAAAACAGCCTCGTCGCCCCAGTTGAGCATGTAACGAGTGTAGGCGCGCACCTCATAGTAGCCCGATAGCAGCGAGGGCTTAAGCTCAAACTCGCCGTTGCAGCGGCCATTCTCGTCGAGCTTGTATTTTTTAGTCTCGACCACATAGCCTTCGGGCGCGCAAAGTTCAACGTAGAGTACTTTACTAATGGGCTTTTCATTGTCGGCAAGGCCGCTGGTTGCGTAGGCCTTGAACCACATTGTCTCGCCCAGATAGTATGCAGTATTGTCAAAATGCAGGTACACCCTCTCTTGCGGGAAAAGCTGGTTAATCATTATCGCGCGCATTGCAAGCGTGTCCAGCGGCGACTGGGCAAAGGTTGCCGTGGCAATGAACAACAATATGATAATATGTAGTATTCTGCGCAACATTCCTATTTGTAAAAATTAAAAAGTTCAAACTCCTTGGCCTTTGTTTTTCCAAGCTTGCTGCCCTGCTCGGCGGCGCGCTTGTACCATTCGTATGCAGCATCGTCGTTCTTCTCTGTTCCGCGGCCCTTCTCGTAACATTCGGCAACAATTTCCTGTGCCTGCAGGTTGCCGTTCGCAGCTGCACGCTCGTACCACACGAAGGCCTTTTTCTTGCTCTTCTTCACATAGATGCCCTTCGTGTAGTGCTCGGCAACTTTTACAACTGCTTCGGGTACGCCCTTTTCGGCCGCACGCAACAGATATTTGAAAGCCGGTGATTTTTTAAGCTCTTTGCCTTTGAGGTTGTTGATGGAATCCAGCTTTTCGCGCTTGATTCCCATTCTGTAAAGGGCTGTGGGCTCCTCTTTCTCGGCCGCCAATTGGTACCATTTTGCTGCCGCAGAGTCGTTTTTCGCAACGCCTTTGCCCTCTTCGTACAATATAGCAAGCTCCGTTTGTGCCTGTTTGTGCCCACCCTCGGCTGCGCGCAGGTAGCAGTCGAATGCAGCAGGGTAGTCTGCCTCTTCTCCTGTGCTTTTCGCATGGTATTCGCCCATAAAGTACCAGGCGTTTTTGTCGCCCTGCTCGGCTGCCATCTTCAGGTATCTGTAGCCAAGCTCTCTGTTCTCTTCCACTCCCTTTTCGTTAATGTAGCAGTAGCCAAGGTAGGCCATTGCTCCCGGGTAAGCGTGCAGCGCCGACGCCTTGAATTTTTCAACAGCCTCGTCGAATCTCTGCTCGTTGAACAGTTTGACGCCGTTCACCGTCTCTTTGTAGCATCGTGCAAGAAGCTCGGGGCTGCCCTGAAGGCTCGTCGATAGCTTCTTCCATATATTTATATATTGCGGCTGTGCATCGGCCTCGCTTGCAGTCTCGCGGGTGACGGTTGTTGGGCTGCTGCTGTAGAACTTTTTGCTGCCCGCTCCCTCAATGTCCACAATAAGATGCTTGGCGCTGCTGTTGTTGTAGAATGTAACAGACTTTTTCAGCGAGTCGGCTGTCAGTTGCGGCTGCCACAATATTGTGCGGCGGCAATCGCTCCTGCCCTCGGGCTTTTTGCTACTGTAGTCGGGCGAATAGAAACTTTTGCTTCTATTGTAACCCTGCAGCGTAGTGTAACGCTTCGTGAGCGGGAGTGCCAGCTGGGGAATGATGGATGTTCTTTTGTCTTTCTCATTATAGGGAATGAAGCAGGCAACATAGTTGGGGTGCAAGGGATTGAAGTGTCCCGTCCATCCAATGTTTTTGTCTGCTCTCGCTGTTCCTCTCATATGGTCATAGAAACGCGACATTCCCGGAAATCCGTCTATCTTTCTATCCTCGAATTCGTTTATGTAATATTCGTATGGGAAAATGTAGTAGCGTGTCAAAAAACCGACCCAGAATGGCCCTTTATTTGCCATTATAGAGGCTTTGCGCGCCCAAAGGTTTGCGTAGTTGTGGAATTGTTCGCGTGTGCCTTTGTCGCTGCGTATCACAAACTCCTTGAAGTGCATCATCTTTGCCTCATTGTCTCCCTTTATATACTCATTGTCGGGGCGCACGATGGAGTCGGGGTTGTAGAATCCATCTACGACTATCAGCTGCACCCAGTAGGCCCAGTTGAAATTGTATCGCCAGAATGCGCTGCGCAGCACATTCGCGGCATTGATTGTATTTTGCGTGAGTGCGATGTCCCAAATTTCCGGCTCTTTTGTCGGCTGGCTGTTAGCGATGGTTGCCGTGCCCGCGTTTTTGAGTGACTCTATAACCTGCTGAAAATCTGTCTGTTCCTTGCTCTCTTTCTTCTTTATTTTAATTATATAGGTGTTGTCGATAGCATACTCCCATTCATCGAGAAAGTTGAATCTTATTTCGCTGCGTGGCGGACGTCCCAAATGCTCCTTCACGGCATTGTCATTGATGTCTACTCCCGAAAGAAGATACTCATACTCGGACAATTTTATGGTTGCAGTGTCGCTGTTTATGCTTTTTATGGACGAGCCTGCGTTGCGCTGCCAATAGGAGTAGATATTGAATTTCGGCGAGAAATATTTGTCCATTCTTACCTTGAAAATGGAGTCCGACTGCTGCTGGTCGTTGTAAAATGGGGTAATTGCGACGATGCGTTTGCCAAAAAAGTCTTTGGTGATTCCGCGGAACATTCCGTTGTTGTTGGTCTTTGCAAGATGAGTGGTGGCTATTTTGTTGTCGTAACTGACATCCAGCGTCATCCATCTTTGTTTCTGTGGAACAACCGCGCCGGTGTTCAATTCTCCGAATTTCTTGCTCGGCTCTATTTTCAGAATCTCGCCTTTGAGCAGAATGCCTCTTTCTATAGGTTGCGCGAGCGACACGTGCTTGGTTGTCAGCTTGCTCCAGTCGTACGACGTCCAGCCGCGGGTGAGCATCAGAAGGTCAAGGTTTTTCCTTGTCGCATCGCTGTCGTCGGCAAAATATTGCGCAGCGTCGGGAATGTAACCTTTGAGCTCCGAGCCCAACAGCATGTGAGTGTACATATTGTGCGTGTACGACATTGTCTGACGGGTGGCAGCGTCGCTTACTGATACTGAAAATTCAGCATCTTTGTCGATGGGCTTTCCATCCTCGCGCTCAACGGTGAGTGTGATTTTCTCGTGAGGCTGCAAGAGAATTTCACTTGGTGCAAGGCCGTTCACTTTGGCTGTCAATTTTATAGTCTGGCGGTCGCCGGGCAGGATATTTTTGTGACGCACAAAGAATTGCCTTTCGGCGAGGGGAATGTTGCTGTTGGCGAAAATTACCACACGATTGACACCCTCGGGCAAGCTATCAGTGGCAAAAGTGAAACTTTTCTCTTTGTCGTTGGAATCGAATGATTGATAGTCAATTAAGAATCCACGGTTGAGCACAGCAATGCCCAGCGGAGTGGAAAAATCGATGTTGTTTTTTATAGTAACATTTATATTGTCAGCAGTTTGTGAAAGATTGACAACCACTCCTCGCGGCTCAATCTTCGGAAGGTCGAATTTGTGTTTTTTCTTCCCTTTTCTAACCTCGGCACGGTACTCAATACCACTCTTGGGAGTGAACGTGAATGTTCCCATTCCTGCGTGCGTAGGCGCGCTTTTCAGCAGCACTTCTTTGTCGGCGAAAATGAAAATAGAGTCTGTTCCGGCCTTTCCCTCTTCGTCCAAAAGTTCATAGGCGACGGTAGCCTCGATGCCCTCTACAATGTGACCGCCCTCGGGGTAGAATTTAAGGTCGGCGGGCGGCAATTCCTCTGTCACCCATTTACCCTCGCGCATGAAGCTGCGCTTGCGGTCGAGCATATTTTTAAAATCGTAGTTGTCGCCATTTACTTTATCGTACACTGGGAACACTCTGCTGAAAACAGCCTCGTCACCCCAGTTGAGCATGTAACGAGTGTATGCGCGCACCTCATAGTAGCCCGAGAGTAGCTCTTTGCGCAGCTCAAACTCGCCGTTGCAACGACCATTCTCGTCGAGTTTATATTTCTTTGTCTCGACAACGTAGCCTTCGGGTGCGCACAACTCCACGTAGAGTACGCGACTCTGCGGCTTCTCCTCGTCGGAAAGCCCGCAGGTAACGTAGGCCTTGAACCACATTGTCTCGCCCAGATAGTATGCAGTATTGTCAAAATGCAGGTACACTCTCTCTTGCGGGAACAGCTGGTTCACCATTATTGCGCGCATAGCCAGCGTGTCCAATGGCGATTGGGCACGCAGCGCTGCAAAAGTGGCGAGCAGCAAGAAGAGTAAAGTGAAGAACTGTTTTTTCATCTTTTGAATTTTCGAGCGCTAAAATACTGCTCGATTCCTTATAATCAAAATTTTTCGTGCTTCATTTAGCCTTCCCTGTCTTTTATATTGCGGAAAATATGAAGCATAGAATAAAGCGTAGAGTGTAATGCGTTGAACAATAATACATTACCCCCCCTGTGGGATGTTAAACATTCTTAAAAAAAAGCTCTTTTGTGCAACTTTTTCGCTTTTTCCCCGCGATTGTATGTTTCGTCTCTATTTTATTCTGTGCCGCGAAAATGGCGCCATTTTCCAAAATACTCCCCCTTTTTTGAAACTTGTTGCCCGAGGGTGCAATTTTGTATCTTTCTTATTGACGAAAATCCATTTTTTCTGATTATCTTCGCAAACTAAAGTTAGTGTCGCGAGCGCGGCAGCAGCTATCGGCTGTCTCACTCTCGCGAAAATTGCGATGATTAAGAATATTTACACTATAAGATAAACAAAAATGGTTTACTTTTTCACCACCTCCGAGCGTGGCATCATTGCTACGGCTACGGAAAATCTCTTGACAAAAGAGGATATAGAAAAATTGTGCTGGCTGTACAGCGGAGCCACTCTTGTTGACGGACAGAGCGTCGAAGGTTATTTTGTAGGCCCTCGTCGCGAAATGATTACTCCCTGGAGTACAAACGCAGTTGAGATTACCCAGAATATGGGTATCGAGGGCGTGCAGCGCATCGAGGAGTATTTTGCCGTTGCCGACGAGAATGCCGAGTACGATCCCATGTTGCAGCGTCTCTATAAAGGGCTCGACCAGGATGTCTTTACTGTGGACATCGCTCCCAAGCCCATCGAATTCATCGAAGACCTCGAAAGCTACAACGAGCAAGAGGGTCTCGCACTCTCGGCCGAGGAGATTGAGTATCTCCACAAGGTAGAGGGCGAGCTTGGCCGCAAACTCACCGACTCCGAGGTATTCGGCTTTGCGCAGATCAACTCAGAGCACTGCCGCCACAAGATTTTCGGCGGTACATTCATCATCGATGGCGAGGAGATGCCCTCGTCGCTCTTCCAGATGATTAAGCGCACCACACAGGAGAATCCCAACAAGATAATCTCTGCGTACAAAGACAACGTTGCCTTTGCACAGGGTCCTGTTGTAGAGCAGTTCGCTCCCGCCGACCACTCAATCCCCGACTATTTTGTAATCAAAGATATCGAGACAGTAATCTCGCTCAAGGCCGAGACACACAACTTCCCCACAACCGTTGAGCCTTTCAACGGCGCAAGTACAGGTACCGGCGGTGAAATCCGCGACCGTATGGGTGGAGGTAAAGGCTCATGGCCCATTGCCGGAACAGCTGTCTATATGACCTCTTACCCCCGTACATACGACGACCGCAAGTGGGAGGAAATGCTCCCCGTGCGCAAATGGTTGTACCAGACTCCCGAGCAGATACTTATCAAGGCATCTAACGGTGCTTCGGACTTCGGTAACAAGTTCGGTCAGCCCCTCATCTGCGGCTCTGTGCTTACATTCGAGCACAAAGAGAACGAAGAGACATACGGTTACGACAAGGTTATCATGCTCGCCGGAGGTGTGGGCTACGGTACACGTCGCGACTGCCTCAAGGGTGCTCCCGAGAAGGGCAACAAGGTTATAGTGATGGGTGGTGACAACTACCGCATCGGTCTCGGTGGCGGCTCAGTATCATCGGTTGATACAGGTCGTTACTCTTCGGGTATCGAGCTCAACGCCGTTCAGCGTGCCAATGCCGAAATGCAGAAACGTGCCTACAACGTTGTACGTGCACTCTGCGAGGACGATACTAACCCCGTTGTTTCTATCCACGACCACGGCTCGGCAGGTCACGTGAACTGTCTCTCCGAGCTTGTCGAGGAGTGTGGAGGTCTCATTGACATGAGCAAGTTGCCCGTGGGCGACAAGACTCTCTCGGCAAAAGAGATTATTGCCAACGAGTCTCAGGAGCGTATGGGATTGCTCATCAAAGAGGATGCAATCGAATATGTTAAGCGCGTAGCCGAGCGCGAGCGTGCCCCCATGTACGTTGTCGGCGAGACAACAGGCGACGCTCGTTTCGCATTCGAGCAGGCCGATGGCAAACGTCCTTTCGACCTCTCTGTGAGCCAGATGTTCGGCTCTTCTCCCAAGACCTATATGGTGGACAAGACTGTTGAGCGCCACTACAAAGATGTTGAGTACAACGAAGAAGATATCAACGACTATTTGATAAATGTCCTCCGTCTCGAGGCTGTTGCATGTAAAGATTGGCTCACAAACAAGGTGGACCGCTCTGTAACAGGACGCATCGCACGTCAGCAGTGCCAGGGTGAGATTCAGTTGCCTTTGAGCGACTGCGGCGTTGTTACCCTCGACTTTAAAGGCCAGAAGGGTATCGCAACCTCTATCGGTCACGCGCCTCAGGCTGGTCTCGCCGACCCCGCAAAGGGCTCGGTACTCGCCGTTTCCGAGGCATTGACAAACATTGTGCTTGCTCCGCTCGCCGATGGCCTCGAGTCAGTTTCGCTCAGCGCAAACTGGATGTGGCCCTGCCGCTCACAGGAGGGTGAGGATGCACGTCTCTACAAGGGCGTTAAGGCTCTCTCGGACTTCTGCTGCGACCTTCATATTAACGTACCCACAGGTAAGGACTCACTCTCGATGACACAGAAGTACCCCGACGGTACAAAGGTTATCAGCCCGGGAACAGTTATCGTTTCTGCCGGCGGTGAGGTTTCCGACATCCGCAAGGTTGTCTCTCCTGTGATGGTGAACAATGCCAAGAGCGCCTTCTACCATGTAGACTTCAGCTTCGACGCATTGCGTCTCGGTGGCTCGGCATTTGCACAGACAATGAACTGCGTGGGCGACGACGTTCCCACAGTGCAGAATCCCGAATACTTTGCAGCAGCGTTCAACGCTATTCAGATGCTCGTGAAAGAGGGCGTAATTCTCGCCGGACACGATATTTCAGCCGGTGGTCTCATCACCACATTGCTCGAAATGTGCTTCGCAAACGTAGAGGGCGGTATCGAGGTTGACTTCAGCGGCATTGCCGAGAACGACCTTGTGAAACTTCTCTTCGCCGAGAATCCCGGCCTTGTTATTCAGGTGGCCGATGCCGACAAGGACAAGATGCTGGATATTTTCGAGGAGGCAGGCGTTTGCTTCATGAAGATTGGTACTCCCTCGAAGAAGCGTCAGATTGCCGTTGCTCACAACAAACGCACACGTCTCTTCGACATCGATTATATGCGCGACGTATGGTTCGACAGCTCATATCTTATGGATCGCAAGCAGAGCTTCCACGGCTGTGCCGACGAGAGATTGCAGAACTACAAGAACCAGCCTTTGAAGTTCCGTCTGCCCGCAGGCTTCACAGGAATGCTCTCTAAATATGGCATCGACGCCGACCGTCGCGAAAAGTCGGGCGTTCGTGCAGCAATCATCCGCGAGAAGGGTACAAACGGCGAGCGCGAAATGGCCTACGCAATGTATCTTGCAGGCTTCGACGTTAAGGACGTTACAATGACCGACCTTATCAGCGGCCGCGAGACACTCGACGAGGTTAACTTCATCGTATTCTGCGGTGGATTCTCTAACTCCGACGTTCTTGGCTCGGCCAAAGGTTGGGCAGGAGGCTTCCTCTACAACCCCAAAGCCAAGGCTGCTCTCGACCGCTTCTATGCACGCGAGGATACTCTCTCGCTCGGTATCTGCAACGGTTGCCAGCTGATGATGGAGCTCAACCTCATCAATCCCGAATTCGAGAAGAGAGGTTACATGCGTCACAATAACTCTCACAAGTTCGAGTCTACATTCGTGGGCGTGAACGTTCCCGAGAACAATTCAGTGCTCTTCGGCAGCCTCTCTAACAGCCGCATCGGTGTTTGGGTGGCTCACGGCGAGGGACGCTTCGAGCTTCCCTACGAGCAGGAGAAATACAACATTGTGGCACGCTACTCTTACGAGGGCTACCCCGGCAACCCCAACGGCTCGGACTACAATGTTGCGGCTCTCGCAAGCGCCAACGGCCGTCACGTGGCAATGATGCCTCACCCCGAGCGCGCAATATTCCCCTGGCAGTGTGCAAACTATCCGGCCGACCGTCTCGCCGACGATGTTACTCCCTGGATAGAGATCTTCCGCAACGCCTACTCTTGGGTAGCAGAAAAGGTAAAGTAATCTACCGACAACAATAAAAAAGCACTCCTCACCCTAAAGGTGGGGAGTGCTTTTAGCTGTTTAATGAACGATTTTTTTGATTGTAAATGACAGACGCATCGCTTTTCAAACTTTTTGCGACCTTTTCGAAGATTGGTCTTTTCACCATCGGCGGAGGCTACGCAATGATTCCTCTCATCGAGCGCGACGTTGTCGAGCGCAACGGATGGGTGGCCAAAGAGGACTTTCTCGACCTTCTGGCCGTGGCGCAGTCGGCTCCCGGAGTCTTTGCCGTGAATATCGCAATATTCATAGGCTACAAGCTGCGCGGCGCGCGTGGCGCTGTTGCAGCGTCGCTGGGCAGTGTGCTGCCCTCGGTAGTGTGCATCCTGCTCATTGCCCTCTTCTTCCACAGCTTCCGCCACTATAAGGTTGTCGAGCATATCTTCTGGGGCTTGCGCCCTGCGGTTGTCGCCCTCATCGCCGCTCCGGTATTCTCGGTGGCACGCTCGGCGAAAATCACCCGCACCACCGTGTGGATTCCCATCCTCGCGGCGCTGCTCATTGTGGCTTTCGGCGTTTCTCCTATATATATAATAGTATGCGCGGGAGTCGCAGGTTATTTTTACGGTAAAATTAAAGGACGAGTATGATGCTGCTTCTTAAACTTTTTGTGACCTTCTTCAAGATTGGTCTTTTCAGTTTCGGCGGGGGCTACGGAATGCTCTCCGTCATTCAGGGCGAGGTTGTCACACGTTACTCGTGGCTCACAATGTCCGAATTTACAGATATTGTCGCCATCAGCCAGATGACCCCCGGCCCCATAGGAATAAACTCTGCCACATACGTGGGCTACACAGCCATGAACAACGCCTACGGCTCGCTGCCGCTCGCCGTGCTTGGCTCGTTGACAGCCTCGCTGGCGGTGATGCTGCCCTCGCTTGTGCTTATGCTCATAATCAGCCGCTATCTGATGAAATACAGCAAGAGTGCGGGCGTGAATGCAGTCTTTCGCACGCTGCGTCCCGCGGTCGTGGGCCTTATAGCCTCGGCGGCTCTGCTGCTGATGAGCGCCGAGAACTACGGCACTTTTGCCGATGAGCCTCTGCGCTTCTGCGTCAGTGTGCTCATTACCATTGTTGCGTTCATCGCCATGCGCCGCAAGGTGAGTCCCATACTCATTCTTGTAGCATCGGGAGTGTTTGGAGCGCTATTCTACGGCTTTCTACAATAAATAATGAGGCTTATTATAATATAAAAGGGTGGCTTTGCAAAAGCCACCCTTTTATTGTCGATTATTGCGAAAGATTACTTTGCTGATACAATTTCGTATGTATCCGAAGCAATCATAAGCTCCTCGTCTGTGGGAACGAGTACCACTTTAACTTTTGACTCGGGGGTAGAGAGTACAACCTCTTCGCCACGTGACTTCTTGTTAAGCTCCTTGTCGAGCTCAACGCCGATAAACTCGAGGCCCTCGAGAGCCGCCTCGCGGCAGGGGTACTGGTTCTCGCCTACGCCACCGGCAAAAGCGATGATGTCCACTCCGCCCATGGCTGCTGCGTAAGCACCAATGTATTTCTTAATGCGGTAGAAGTAGATGGTGTTTGCAAGTTCGGCGCGTTTGTTGCCCGATGCTGCAGCTGCCTCAACCTCGCGCATGTCCGAAGAAACACCCGACACGCCCAATACTCCCGACTTTTTGTTCAAAAGGTCAGAAAGACCTTTGCCGTCGAGCTGCAATTTCTCCATGATGAAGGGGATTGCTCCGGGGTCGATGTCGCCGCTGCGTGTACCCATCATGAGGCCTTCGAGCGGGGTGAGTCCCATTGTAGTATCTACGCACTTGCCATTCTTCACTGCAGCGATAGAGCCGCCGTTACCAATGTGGCAGGTAATGATTTTCTTCTCCTCGGGTTTTACGCCCAACATCTCACAAACGCGCTTGGTGATGTAGCGGTGCGATGTTCCGTGGAATCCGTAACGTCTGATGCCGTACTTCTCGTACAGTTCGTAGGGAATTCCGTAGATGTATGCGTAGTCGGGCAATGTCTGGTGGAAAGATGTGTCGAACACACCCACCTGAGGCATTTCGGGAGCAATGTCCTTAACTGCATTCACACCCTTGATGTTTGCGGGGTTGTGCAGGGGGGCAAGGTCGTTGCAAGCCTCGAAATCCTTCATCACTTCGTCTGTGAGCAATACAGAGCTGCTGAACTTCTCGCCGCCGTGTACCATGCGGTGACCAACAGCGTCAATCTCGTTGATTGATTTTATTACTCCATACTCCTCGCCTGTGAGTACGCTGATGATGAAGCGTACGCCTGTTGTGTGCTCGGGAATATCCTTTGTGAGTGTAACCTTCTCGCCGTCGGGCTGTGTAAGTTTCAAGAACGAGCCTTCGAGGCCGATTTTCTCAATTCCACCTTTTGCAAGAACGCTCTTCGACTCCATGTCAAAAAGTTGGTATTTGATGGATGAGCTTCCGCAGTTTAATACAAGTATTTTCATGGATGTATTTCAGTTATTATTTGTTTTTTGCAGCGATAGCCTGGTTGGCTGTGATTGCGATCATTTTGTAAACGTCGTCGATAGAGCATCCGCGTGAAAGGTCGTTCACGGGGCGTGCGATACCCTGAAGGATGGGGCCGATGGCTGTTGCGCCGCCGAGACGCTCAACCAATTTGTAGCCGATGTTTCCTGCCTGAAGGTCGGGGAATACAAGCACATTGGCCTTTCCTGCAACTGCCGAGCCGGGAGCCTTGCTTGCGCCTACGAAGGGCACCAATGCTGCGTCTGCCTGAAGCTCGCCATCGAGAGCGATTGTGGGGTCGAGCTCTTTTGCCAATTTTGTTGCCTCTGCCACTTTGTCTACAAGTTCGTGCTTAGCCGAGCCCTTAGAAGAGAAGCTGAGCATTGCCACGCGGGGCTCCTCGAAGCCTGCGATAGCCTTTGCTGTGCCTGCTGTGCAGACTGCAATCTGTGACAGCTGGTTGGCGTCGGGGTTGGGGGTTACGGCTACGTCGGCAAAGAAAAGAACGCCGTTGTCGCCATATTCGGGAGCGTTTGTAATCATGAGCATTGCACCCGATACGCATGAGATTCCGGGAGTGGTCTTGATAATCTGCAATGCGGGACGCAGTACGTTACCGGTGGTGTTCAGTGCACCTGCAACCTGACCATCGGCGTCGCCGGCCTTGATGATGAGGCAACCAAGGTACAGAGGGTTGCGTGTCAGCTTCTGTGCCTCCTCGAGTGTAAGGCCCTTTGATTTTCTCAACTCATAGAGCAGGTTCGAGTATTTCTCGAAGTCGGGGTTGTCATCGGGGTCGATGATATTGGCATTCTTGATGTTTGCAAGGCCGAATTTCTCGGCGAGTGCATTAATCTCTGCCTTGTTACCCAAGATGATGAGTTCTGCAATACCGTCGGCAATAGCTTTGTCTGCCGCTTTAAGTGTGCGCTCTTCCGTGCCTTCGGGAAGAACGATGCGCTGTTTGTCTTCGCAAGCGCGAGCAATAAGTTTGCTTATAACATCCATAGATTAAATTTTCTTTGTGAGAGAGTGTTTTTTGGATGGCATAAACGGTGATGAACTGATATGTCGTAGACTCTCTCTATTGGTTCTTTATATTTTATGCAAAGTTACTTGTTTTTTTGCTTAAATGCCATAAAAAGAACTTTAATTTTTCTCTGCTTTTGTTTCTTGAGAAAAATATTTTGTATTCCTCCCTCATTTGTGCTATCTTCGCACCGTTGTTTTTGAATTTTATGATTATGAAAAGTGTAAAATATCTCTTTTTGGCTGCGTTTGCGGCTCTTTCTCTCTTCTCGTGCAATAATGTGAAAAGTGACGAGGCTCCTTCGGCTGTTGCCTTAAAGGTGTACGAGGGACTGACCTCGGGTGACGTGAAGGCTGTTACCGATAATATCTATTTTGTCGATACTCTCGACCATACTATTTTCCGCGAGTATCTTGAGGTTGCCGTTGCGTCGGCCGACTATAAAAAGCGTACGCAGGGTTTCAAGGCCTCGTACAAGGTTGTTTCGGAGCAGGTGAACGGCAAGAATGCTTCTGTGGTGCTCGAGGGTATTGGCCCTCTGGGTAATATGCTCAAGATTGATGTTAAACTGCTCTCTGTGGATGGCAGCTGGAAGGTTGACGGCAATCACGGAGTGTTCCACTCAGAGCCCATTAACAAAAAGTAATTCCCCTCTTTTGAGTGTTGTATAAAAAGAAGCGGTTGCACCATCGGTGCAACCGCTTTCTGTTTCTATTTCGACAGCGTCTCTATCAGTTCTTCGGTGGTTACCTGTTTCTGCTCTCCGCTGTTCATGTCTTTGAGCGTCACAAGGTTACTCTCCATCTCCGACTCTCCGATGATTGCTACGTAGGGGATATTGTGGCTGTTGGCGTATCCCATCTGCTTTTTCATCTTTCCTGCCTCGGGGTAGAGCTCGGCAGAGATATTGTTTTTGCGCAGCTGGGCGATTATTCCCAGGCTGTGTGCCGCCTCTTTTGCTCCGAAGTTCACGAAAAGCACTTGTGTGTTTATTATCGAGTCCTCGGGGTAGAGGTTAAGCTGGTTCATTACGTCGTAGATGCGGTCGGCACCGAATGAGATTCCTACTCCCGATGTTCCGTCCATTCCAAATACTCCGGTGAGGTTGTCGTAGCGTCCGCCGCCGCTGATGCTGCCAATGGTCACGTCAAGCGCCTTAACCTCGAAGATGGCGCCTGTGTAGTAGTTGAGGCCGCGTGCGAGGGTGAGGTCGAGCTCTACGTCGCTGTTGATGGCGAGTGACGAGATTGTGTCGAGGATGAAATTAACCTCTTCGACGCCCTTCTCACCTGTTGCGTTGCCTTTGAGCACCTGGGCGATGGTGGCGAGTTTCTCGCTGTTGTTGCCCTGTGCCTGCAGGATGGGCAGCAGTTTCTCGATAGCTTCGTCGGTGATTCCCTTCTCCTTGAGCTCGGCAATCACTCCGTCGAGGCCCACCTTGTCGAGCTTGTCGATGGCAATGGTGATGTCGATGATTTTCTCGGGCTCTCCGATAACCTCGGCGATTCCTGCGAGAATCTTGCGGTTGTTGATTTTTATCGCCACTCTTATCTTCAGCTGTGTGAATACGTGGTCGATAAGCTGTATAAGCTCAACCTCGTTTATCAGTGAGTCGCTGCCAATGACGTCGGCGTCACACTGGTAGAACTCGCGGTAGCGTCCTTTCTGGGGACGGTCGGCGCGCCACACGGGCTGTATCTGGTAGCGTTTGAAGGGGAATACAATGTCGTTGCGGTGCATCACTACGTAGCGTGCGAAAGGCACTGTAAGGTCGTATCTCAATCCCTTCTCGCAGAATTTCGATGCCAGCTTCGCTGCGTTGCGGCTCAGAAGCTCCTCGTCGCTGATGCCGTTGAAGTAGTCGCCCGAATTCTGTATCTTGAACAAGAGCTTGTCACCCTCCTCGCCATATTTTCCCATGAGGGTGGTGAGGTTTTCCATTGCGGGGGTCTCTATCTGCTGGAATCCGAACAGATGGAATGCCTTGCGGATGGTGTCGAATATGTAGTTTCTTTTTGACATCTCAACGGGTGAGAAGTCGCGTGTTCCTTTAGGTATCGATGGTTTTGCCGCCATTTTAGTCTCTGTTTCTTGTGTATATTAATATGTAGTAGATGAGTGTGGCGAGCGACGAGAGTGCTGCCACTACGTATGTGTATGCTGCCGAGCGCAGCGCACTGCTTGCCTGCGAGTGGTTGCTTACGTTTGTGATTCCTGCCGATGAGAGCCATGCGAGGGCACGACGGCTGGCGTCAATCTCCACGGGCAGTGTGATGAAGCTGAAAAGCGTTGTCGAGGCGAACAGGATGATTCCGCACAGAAGTATCTGCGGGAATGTCTGCACGGTGATTATTCCTATGAGAAGCACCCATGTGAGGCTCTTCGATGCAAATGACACGAAGGGTACAAGTGCCGAACGCATCTTCAGCGGTGCGTATGCCTGTGCGTGCTGCAGTGCGTGTCCGCACTCGTGTGCCGCGACGGCTGCCGCTGCCACGCTGCACGAATTATACACTCCCTCGCTCAGGTTAACTGTCTGATTCATGGGGTTGTAGTGGTCGGTGAGTGTGCCCGAAGTGCTTGTCACCTTTACGTCGTAAATGCCGTTGTCGCGCAGCATCTTCTCGGCAATGTCGCGTCCGGTCATTCCTCCGCCGATGGGTATCTTTGAGAATTTCTCGAACTTTGCCTTCAGGTTGGCCTGCACTATGTAACTCAACAGTGCAATGCCCACAAATAATATAATGTAACTTGTGTCCATCGTATTCTCCTTTCTTTTTTATAACATTTCCTTGTTTACGATAGTTCTTTTTATTTAAGGAGCAGTTTCTTAATATCTAAAAAACTGCTCCTTATTATCTTTTGGGATTTTCGTCCCTTTTTGTGAACGCTATCTTAGATGTTGCGTGTGATTGTCTGGTCTCTGTCGGGGCCGATTGAGACATATTTCACGGGAACGCCAAGCTCTTTCTCGAGGAACTTGATGTAGTTTACGAATGCCTCGGGAAGCTCCTCCTCTTTTGTGAATTTGGTCATGTCGCACTTCCATCCGGGGAGCTCTGTGTACACGGGCTCTACGTCGTCAATCTCGTAGGGGAAGTGTGTGATTGTCTCGCCGTTCTTCTTGTATGCGATACAAGCCTTGATGGTCTCGAACTCGTCGAGTACGTCGCTCTTCATCAAAATGAGGTGTGTAACACCGTTAATCATTATTGTGTATTTGAGCGCTACAAGGTCGATCCATCCGCAACGACGCTCGCGTCCTGTAACAGCGCCATACTCGTGGCCTCTGTCGCGCATTTCGCTGCCTGTTGCGTCGAAAAGCTCTGTGGGGAAGGGGCCTGCTCCTACGCGTGTGCAGTATGCTTTTGTAATACCGTATACGTTACCAATCTTGTTGGGTGCAACGCCCAAGCCTGTACATGCACCGGCACATACTGTGTTCGATGATGTTACGAAGGGGTAGCTACCGAAGTCGATGTCGAGCATGCTGCCCTGTGCACCCTCGCAAAGGATGCTCTTGCCCTCGTTGATGAGGTCGTTAATCATCTGCTCGCTGTCAATCAGACGGAACTCTTTAAGGTACTCGATAGCCGACAACCACTCTTTCTCCATCTCTGTGATGTCGTATTCGTAGTTCATGCTTGCGAGAATCTGCTCGTGACGTGCCTTTGCCTTGGCGTATTTCTCTTCGAAGTTGTCGAGGATGTCGCCCACGCGCAATCCGTTGCGGCTCACTTTGTCTGTGTATGTGGGGCCGATACCCTTACCTGTTGTTCCCACCTTTGCGTCACCTTTGGCTGCTTCGTAAGCTGCGTCGAGCACGCGGCATGTGGGCAATATAAGATGTGCTTTTTTAGAAATGAAGAGGTTCTTCTTAAGGTCGTAACCAGCTTTCTCAAGGTCTACAGCCTCGCCTTTGAAAAGTGAGGGGTCGAGTACAACACCGTTACCGATGATGTTAAGCTGTCCGCCCTGGAAAATTCCAGAGGGAATAGAGCGCAAGACAAATTTTTTGCCGCCAAACTCCAATGTGTGTCCTGCGTTGGGACCACCCTGGAAACGTGCGACTACATCGTATTGCGGGGTAAGTACGTCTACAATCTTGCCTTTTCCCTCATCTCCCCATTGAAGACCTAAAAGTACGTCTATATTTTTTTTCATGGTTCTGTTTTTTTACTTCTTTCTCTGTCTGCGGCGACGCGCTGCCTGATGGCACTTGCTGCATACTCCGTAGACGTAGAGCGAGTAGTGGGTTAAATGAAATTTTTTAATATCTGGTGTTATTGTCTCTCTTAAGTTTGGTATTGTAATCTCAGTGATGCGTCCGCATTTGGTGCAGATGAGGTGGCTCTTCTCGTTGTTGAAGCATTTTTCGTACCTCGACCTGTTTCCAAACAGGTGGTGCGTCACTAAGTTTGCATTAATCAACAATGTTATTGTATTGTAGATTGTTGCGCGGCTCACTCGGAATTTCTTCTCTTCCATGTGTCGCAGAAGAGTGTCAATGTCGAAACTGCCGTCTATCGAATAGATCATATTGAGGATTTTGAACCTTTCCGGGGTGCATCGCAGCTTGTTCTCTTTAAGATATTCTTTCAATATCTTGGAGATTGGTGACTCGGTAAGGTTATTTTCCATGTCAATAGAACTATTACAATACAAAGTTACTTATTTTTTATGTATTACAGTGTATGAAACAACCTAAATTTATCGGAAAGTTTTTTAATTTCTTTAAAATTTATTCTTACAGGGTTGTTATTATCTGTTTTTTACTCTTAATCGACCTCTTCGAGTAGGTTTTCGACAAGGTTGTGCAGGGCGCTGCCGCTCTCTATTTTCCACGATTTTATCTCTTCGCATACTCTCGCTCTCTGCTCGTTGTTGCTGTCGGCGAACTTTATTAGCGAGATTGTGGCTGCATTCTGTGTGGGCTTGCTGCTTGTGCCGGGGCTGTGCAGCGTGTTTTTCAACGCTGCGAAATATGCTTTCTCCTCATCGGCGCTCAAGGCTGCCTTTTTTGTGAAAAGGTTTGACAATGTGGAGTATCCGCAGTATCTGAACATTTCATTCTCGTCGGTTGCCCAGCGAAGCGATGCTTTCGGGGCTTCGGGCAGTGTGGCGAGCAGCGTGCGGCTCAAATGGTCGGCCGTCTCGGTGAACTCGCACTCGGCTATCCACTTCTCGGCTGTTGCCGCGTCGAACTCCTCGGCAGGGTAGAGGAATATTGCAAGCAGTTTGCACTCGCGTATATTGTCCTGCCACAGGCTCTGCGCTAATAGCGTGCTTTTTTCTTGTCTCGATGCAAGCTCTTTCAGTCGCGGAATTTCGACGCCGAAATTTATCTTGTAATTGAGTCCCTGACGGCGTTGGTGGGCCGAAACTATTCCGTTCATGGATAGTCGCAGGCTCTTTTTTATCTCTTTTATCTTTTCGTGTGTTTCGGTGTTCATCTGTCGGTTGCTTGTGGTAATAATTATTTACGTCGAGACGCCAGGGCAAGAAAAATGTATCCCGTACGGTTTCCTTTCCGAGATTTCAACGATTGTTGTGCGTATGTTTCTTACTGTTTCTTTGCGAGCTGTCTTTTGCGGTAGCCGTTGGGCGTCTCGCCCATTATTCTGTAGAAGGCTGCATAGAATGACTGTCTGTTGGCAAAGCCTACAGCTGCGCTAATCTCTTCAATATTCTCCTCGGCGTAACGCTTGTCGACCATACGGTGCAGTGCCTCTTTTATGCGGTACTCGTTCAGTAGGCACGAGAAGTTTGTGTTGAAACGTGAATTTATTACCGCCGAAATGTAGCGTGTGTTTGTCTTCAGTTCCTTTGCAAGCTCTTTTGCCGAGAAGTTGGCGTCTCTGTATCTTTTGTTTACGACAACGATATTCAATATTTTATCGAAAAGCTCGTCGGCGAGTTCTGCTCTTATAAGGGAGCGATAGGCAGCATGCTTCTCGCTCTTCTCCTTTATGTTGTAAGGAAGGTTTTTGTTATTCTCAGTGTTGCTCATAGTTGTGTTTTAGTTGTTTAGTGGTCAAATATACGGATATTTGTTAAAAAAGAAAAATTTTGAGCATATTTGTTACATTCTTTATCGGCATTTTTTGTAGAGTGCGTTCATTTGAGCCGAATAATAGCCTTTTCGTGCAAGTTTGTCGAGTGTGTTTCGTGCCTCTTCTCTCTTTTTCATCTTTATAAGAAGCTCGGCTTTAGAGAGATAAAGCTGGTTCGAGTCGTTGCATTTTTCTATTCCTTCGTCCAGAAAAACAATCGCAAGTTCATATTGTTTCCGCGCCTTTTCTATTTCGCTGCCGGCAAGATAGTATTCTGCCGTGTGGGGGTGCTTGTCGATGAGGTTGTCGATGAGCAGCAGCGCCTCTTCGTTTCTTTTCTCTTTGCCGTAGAGCAGCGCAAGGGCGAAACGCGCCTTGTCGTTGTCGGGGTTGGCGCTGAGAATCTTGTAGTAGTCTGTGTAGGCTTTTTCGTGCTCTTTTTCTTGTGCGAAAATGTATGCGCGGTAGTATAGGGCCTCTTCGTTAAATGGCTCTTTTTCAATGATTCTGTCGTAGTCGGCCAATGCTTTTTTGCTGTCGCCGCCATCGAGGTAGAGGTTGCCGCGCAGCTGCAACAATTTTGTCGACGAGGGGTTCAGCGACAATGCTTTTGTGTACATCTCCTCGGCTTTTTTTGCGTCGCCTCTCTTTTGGTAGATAGTTGCAAGATTGGCGTACACATATTCATTGTGGCGGTTCTCGGGCTCCTGCTCAAGGGCCTCATTGTAGCTTTTTATTGCAGCCTCGGTCTCTCCTTTCTCAAGCTGGCGCGTACCCTCTTTTACAAGCTCTCTGTAGCTTTGGGCATTCGCGGCAATGGCAATCAGCAGAGTGGCTATTATGGTTATCAGTCTCATTTTTTCTCTGTTATTTATTTTCAACTTGCGAAGTTATTACTATTTGTGGAATTTATAATAATATGGCGTAAAACTTTAAGTGTTTATAACATAAGTGTTTTTTTTGTCCGGATGTCTCGTAAAAGTGAACTTTATATTCTGCTCGTTTCTTGTGTATTTGCCGCTGCGCAGCGAATACGTTGTTCACTCGCTGTAAATATTAAAGTAAACTTTATATTCTACTCGTTTCTTGTGTATTTGCAAAAGTTTGGGTATCTTCGCGGTCGAAACGCATGCTTGTTTATAGTGTTTGCGGGTGCGCCCTTGTAGTTCAATGGATAGAATGGAGGTTTCCTAAACCTTAGATTTGGGTTCGATTCCCAGCGAGGGTACTATGGCGGGTAGTGTACCTGCCTTTTTTTATATATGCTTATGAAAAATTTCTTTTATGTAGGTCTGTTGCTTCTGCTTTTGGCCTCGTGCGGCACAAGCAGACATTCGCGCATTATAGCCCACAGAGGCTATTGGCAGACAGATGGTTCGCACGAAAATAGTATCTCTTCCTTGAAAAATGCAATGGCGTTGCGCGTGTATGGCAGCGAGTGCGACGTGCGTCAGACGGCCGACGGGGTGCTTGTGCTTTTTCACAATGCCCGACTCGATGATGGTCGTGTCGTTTCGCAGCTGAATTTTGCCGATCTTGCCGACTATCGCCTGCCTAATGGCGAGAAGGTACCCACCTTCGACGAGGCTCTTGCGGTGATGGAGGATGCTCCGTCAGGCTTCAAGCTTATTATAGAAGTGAAGGAGGCTGATGTAAAGAAAATTGTCGAGGCTGTTGAGCGTCGCGGCCTGCAGAAGAAGGTCGAGTATATTGCTTTCGGACGCAACCATTGCCTCGACCTTATAGCTATGAACAAGGGGCTGAAGGTCTCTTATCTTGCGTCGAACAAAAAGAGTGCGTGGACGCCTAAAGAGCTTAAAGAGAAGGGCTTCTATGGCCTCGACTATTCGGCGGGCCTTCTGAAAGAGTGCCCCGAGTGGATCGCCGAGGCTCGCAAGCTAGGTCTCGACGTGAATGTGTGGACGGTGAACTCTCCTGCCGATGTTGATGAGTTTTTCAATATGGGTGTGGACAAGGTGACGACGGATATTCCTGCTCTTTATAAGAAATAGTTTTTGGCTATTGGATACATAAAAAATCAGCGTGCCACGGCACGCTGATTTTTTATATTCTATAAAGTTACTTTTGTTCCAATTTTTGGGATTGAGGACTAACAATCCTCAATCCCAAAAAATACATCTATTTTACTCATTCACCGGCACTATTCCCTTCGCTGCAGCCTTCTCGAGGATAAATTTCAGCGCCGCATCATGCTCGTTGGGAATCGCTCCGTCGAGGATAGCATCCTTCACCGCAGCTTTCAACTGCCCCACAAGAGCGCAGGGCTCCAGCGCAAAGATGCGCATAATCTCCTCGCCATTCACCGGTGGCTGGAAATTGCGTATGCGATCCTTCTCCTCAATGTCCTTCAACTTCTGACGCACAATCTGGAAATTCTGCAGGAACTTCTTCTTGCGCACCTCATTCTTAGAGGTAATATCCGCCTCGCACAACAGCATAAGGTCGTCAATATCGTCGCCTGCGTCGAAGAGCAGTCGTCTCACAGCCGAGTCGGTGACAACGTCGTCGGCAATCACAATGGGGCGCATGTGCAGTCCCACGAGCTTCGCAACGTATCGCATCTTCTCATTCTGCGGCATCTTGAACTCCTTGAATATCTGCGCAACCATCTTTTCGCCCACCACATTATGGTTGTGGAAAGTCCAAAATTGAACGGGGTCCCATCTTTTGGTGCGCGGCTTTCCAATGTCGTGCAGCAGCGCCGCCCATCGCAGCCACAGATTGTCGCTCTTGGCCGCAACATTGTCGAGAACCTCCATTGTGTGGTAGAACATCTCCTTGTGACTCTTGCCGTTACGTGTCTCCACGCCCTGCATGGCCGCCAACTGTGGGAATATAAGCTGCAGCAGTCCGCAGCGGTCGAGCTCTATGAATCCCTTTGAGGGGATGGGCGAGAGCAGTATCTTGTTAAGCTCCTCGTTTATACGTTCGCGCGAAATAATCTTTATGCGCTCCTTGTTCTCGCACAGCGCCTCGAATGTCTCGTCCTCGATGTAGAAATTCAGCTGTGTGGCGAAACGTATGCAGCGCATCATTCTCAACGGGTCGTCCGAGAAGGTTATTCCCGGCTCCAGCGGGGTGCGTATTATGCGATCCTCGAGGTCGTATGTACCTTCGAACGGGTCTACAAGCTCTCCGAACCTGCTGCTGTTCAAGCAGATGGCCATTGCGTTTATTGTAAAGTCTCGTCTATTCTGGTCATCTTCGAGGGTACCATCCTCCACGATGGGGTTGCGCGAATCGTGGCTGTACGACTCCTTGCGAGCACCCACAAACTCAATCTCCTGGTCGCGATATTTTACCTGTGCAGTGCCGAAATTGGCGTATACGGCAAGATGCGCACCCTTGCCCAGCTTTTTGCTGAAGGCACGCGCCATTTCTATGCCCTTTCCGACAACGACAACATCGATGTCTGTCGACGGGCGTTGCAGAAAAATGTCGCGGACGTATCCGCCAACAATGTAACATTCCATTCCCAGCTCATCGGCCGTTTCCGAAATCTTGTGGAACAGAGGCTTGTCCAAAATTTTTTGTAGCTCTTCGCGGGTAGGTATATACATGGATTCTTTTTTTATAGCTCTATCTAAATTGCAAAAATACTGTTTTTTGCTCGTATTCGCATCTAAAAAGCTGCGAAACATCTTTTTTTTGCCGAAAAAGTGGCTTTTTAAACACTTTTTTCTTTCTTGACGGATTTTAGTTGTACTTTTGTACCATTATTAATATAATAAAGACGATTATGAAAAAGGCAGTATATTTTCTTGTGGCAATAGTGGCTGTTGCCCTGTTCACAGCTTGTGGCGAGTCTATTGAAGAGAAGGCTCAGCGTTCGTTGCAGTCGGCTCGCGAGGCCTATGAGGGCGGCGACTATCAGAGTGCAAAAATAGAGCTCGACAGCCTGAAAATACTTTACCCCAAGGCGTTCAACGCCCGTCGCGAGGCAATGAAGCTGATGCGCGAGGTTGAGCTTGCCGAGCAGCAGCGCAGCGTAGCCTGCTTCGACAGCATGCTCGTTGCCAAGCGTGCCGAGGTTGAAGAGGCTATAAAGTCGGGATTCATATTCGAGAAAGACGAAAAATACCAGGATGTCGGTAACTTCATGGCAGCCTCGCAGGCACCAATGAAAAATGTCACCAACAGCTACCTTCGTGCCCAGACAGACGAGAATGGCGTCCTCACAATCACCTCTATCTATCGTGGAAAGCCCATTTCTCACAATAAGGTAAAGGTGTCGGTGGGCGACAGCTTCGCCGAGTCGGCCAACCCCTTGAGCAACTACAGTTCCAAGCATCTGGGAGTAACCACCGAGCGTGTCGACTTCCGCTTCGGCAAGGACGAGGGTATCATAGGTTTCATAGTGCTTAACGCCGGCAAAGGCATCAAGGTAGAGCTCTCGGGAAAATCTACTTACACATACACTCTGCGCAAAGAGGATGTGCAGGCAATAGCAAAAATTTACGACCTCTCGATGCTGCTGCGCTCCATCAACGAGCTTCAGGCAGCCAAGCAAGAGGCTCAGCGCCACATAGAATTCATCGAACGCAACAAGCAACGCAGCGAAGAGTCGGCTGCGGCAGCAGCCGAGCAATAGGCGACAATGGTTGCAGATACAAAAAATGGAGCCCCGGGGCTCCATTTTTTTTGTGTCAGTTCCAGATGATTCTCCACCCTTCGGCCACTATCATCACTATCAGTGCAGCGCAGAAGATGAATTTTATTCCCGTGGTCAGCATGAAGGCTACGAAAGACATGAACGCTGTCGTCAGGGCCTTTTCGGTGGTGTTCTTTGCCATAAGCTCTCCGATGAATGCTCCTGCAAATGGCCCTAATATTATTCCCCACGGCCCCAGGAAAAGGCCCACGAACATTCCTATGCCCGCGCCCCATGTGCCATATTTCGAGCCGCCTTTTTTCTTTGCCAGCCATATTGGGGCAACGTAGTCGAGCACGGTGATTATGGCTGCTGCGACGCCCGTCGCAATTATCGTTGCCGTCTCAATGTCGTTGTCTGCGCATGGCAACAGCAGCAACAGTCCCACGAAAGAGAGTGGGGGGCCGGGAAGCGCCGGAAGCACTGCACCCAAAAGTCCTGCCACTGCGCACAGCAGGGCGAGTATCACTAAAATATATTCCATCCTTTATTTTGTCAATGAGAATTTAAGGCTGACACCAAAGTCGGTGGTTGTCGTGGGGTACGAGCTTGCCGAAATCAGCGGTATTGTCTTTTTGCGCTCCACGAAGAAGCTCATGTTCAGCATCTTGCTGTAAGTGTAGTCGGCCGATAGAGAGTAGTTGAACGACTCGTTACCGCTTGTAGCCTGTGTCGTTCCTTTGTCTATGCTGCGGCACAGCGAGGTCATGTTCTTGAACGAGAATGCGCCTCGTATGTTCAGGTCGTTGCTCACCTTGTTGCTCTTGCTTGCCTTGCTGCTTGCTCCCAGCATCTTCAGATTCACAATCTTGTAGCCGGCGTTGAGCACAAGCTCTTTCGAGTGGGTCTCCACCATCTGTATGGCAGTCACGCTCAAGTTCAGCACGCGCGATTTTACATATTTGATGCCCAATGTAAGGTTGTCGTTTGTGGTTACATCCACTCCCAACAACGGCGAGAACGACTCGTTTATCGAAGCGCTTCCGATGTTGTAGCGGCTACTGGGCACGGGCAGGCCTGTGCTTGTATTGTTTGTGAAGCCCAGTCCGTTGGTGTACTCCATATATGTAGAATAGGTGCTGAAAGAGCCTATTGCATAGACGCTCTTGTAGCCGTGAGTGATGTTCACACTCTTGAAGCGTTTTTGGAACATTGGCAGCTTGGAGAGTCCCGCATATTTAATGCTCCAGTTGGGCAGCATACGCAGGAATGAGGGGAAAAGGTCGTTGATGCCGTTGCTGCCGCCCTGTCCCGTGTATGCGCTCAGGAAGGCAGGAATCATCACTTCGGCCGAGTATTTGTTCACCGTTCCATTCTCGGGGTTGAACACCTGTCCGGCGAGCGAACTGTTCTCGGGGTATTTTGTTCCCGCGTATCTATCCTCGAGACGCTGTCGTGTGCTCTCGAGGCTCGACACGAACTTGTTGAATGTGGACGAGCGGTAGTTGTTGCTCTCGCTGCCTGTGTCGAAGCAGTTTCCGATGGTGATTGTTGTCATCGAGAATCCTCCCGACTGTGTCTCGGGCATTCCCGCGTACATATACTGTATGTTGCGGCTCTTGTTTCTTGCCCAGTCGGCGTTAAGGTCAATCTTGACGTCGGTAAAGGGCTCCAGCATAAACTTCACCTGCATGTTCTCGGCTGCGCTCGACGCTGCCTGCACCGCCACGCTGTCGCTGCACAGCAACCATCCTTTGTCGTAGGCGCGCTTCAGGTAGCTGTCATCCGTGAGGCCGAATGCAAAGTCCAGTCCCGGAGCGTATGTGCCACCAAGCTTATTCTGTCCCAGCACGTCACCCACGTTGGGCATGAATCCCGGCAGCGACATCGAGTAGTTGTTCGTGTAGCTTATGGACATATTGCGCACCATCATGAGGAAGCGTGTGGGGTACTGCATTCTCTTCATGAATTCAGTGTTCTCGCTCTTCACTTTGGGGACGATGGTGAGCTTCAGAGGCACAGTGTCCTTATTCTTTATAAGGATGCTGTTCTCGTCGATAATCTTATATTTCAGCTTGTAGGGGCGTCCCTTCTTTGTGCGTGCGTTTATCACCAGCTTCTTGCTCTTCAGTCCGTGGGCAATGGGCAGCACTGTGTCTGTGCGCAACGTAATTTCTGTCCTGAAAGGCTTTATTTTTGCTGCCTTCTGGGCCTTCTCGCGCTTGTTCTTTGCCGCTGCTCCGCTTGCGAAACGCTTGTTCGTCTCCTCGAGGTAGGGGAACAGGTTGTAGAACTTTTCGAGGTTGAATGTTCCGTTGAGCGTTGTCGTGCGCTTGTTGGCAATGTTGTTGCCGAAGTTCACACCCGAAGAGCTGTTTCCTCTCGCCCAATTATACGACGACGAGAAGTTGGCGCTTGCCGTTACCCACTCGAAGATGGGCAGTTTGTTTATGGGCAGCGTGTACGATGCTGTGAAGCTCTGCTGGTAGCTCAGCGGGCGTCCCAGATTCCTTACACTGTGCATCACCGAATCCTTCCATATGCTGAACTCGTCGGGGTAGCGGTTTCTGTTCACGGGCATATAGGGCTCCTCAATCTCGGCGCTTGTGCCTGTCGTCAGGTTCATGCGCATGTTTGTGGTGGGGTCCCACTTCAATGTCATGTGACGGTTCCAGTAGAATTGCTGCGAGAAGTTCAGCGGCGTTGCCGTCTGGTTGTATGTGTTGCTCAGGTCGCGTGTCTGTCGCTCGTGGTAGGTGCGTGTCATGTCCGTGTTCAGCGAGAGGCTCTGCGGCAGAGGATTCACTCCCCACTCTTTGAACATATTCCACCATTTGGACTTGCTCTTGATATCTTTGAAGGGCTTTATGGTCTTTATGGGGTTGGTGTAGGCGTATGCGGCAGTAGCCTTCCAGTTGAGACGATTCTCCCAGCTGATGGTGCTTCCGCTGTTGTCGGTGCTCGAGTATGAGTATCCGAATGTGAAGTTTGCGGGGTCGTAGGGCATGGGCTTCTTGCTGGCAATGCCTATCTTGGCGTTGCTGACGCTGAAATTGCGTGTGGTTGATTTTACCTCGGCAATGTCTCTAATAGAGTCCTGTGCGACGCCTGTGTATGTGTCGAGCACGTCGTCGAAGAGAAGGTCGGTCTCGAACGGGCTGTAGAGGGGCGATTTTACCTCCTGTGACATTGAGTAGTAGAGGGGCAGCGAGATTTTTGCCTTTTTGGGGAAGAAACGTCCGAAGTCGAATGTTCCTGTTACCGAATATTTATAATAGTCGTCCTTGCGGCGTGCAGCGAGCTTGTCCTCGAGTCCGCCGAATCCGGCAGTCTCTATCTTGCCCTGTGCGGCGATGCTTCCAAGGTCGGAGAGCTTGATGTTGAGGTTACCCTGCGCCGCCCATCCGCTCTTGTTGTTGAAGCCCAGCATACGCATTTCGTTCACCCATACGATGGCCGATTTTGGCGCTCCTGTATTGTTGCGCACACCTATCATCATCACCTTTACCTGTCCCAACGACGGGTTTCCGATGACGCTTATCCTGTTCTTGGGCTTCTCCTCGTCGTACTCACTGTAGAGGGTGGTGTTGCTTATGTTTGACCTCTGTGAGTTGCGCAGTGTGTTGCGTCTCACCTTAATATCTGTCAGTTTGCTCAGCGGAATGTCGAGCATATTCTCTGTGGGCCATACGGCTGTTCCTCCTGCGGTGCTGTATGCATCGTAGGTGCCGTGGGGAGTCAGTTTCAGCGGAATCTCATATTCGTAGTAGTTGCTCTTGTAGTCCGAGCCGATTCTCACGAACAGCGACACGTCGTCGTCGGCAAGCACTGTGCCGTCGAGCACGGGAGCCTCGGCGTGGGCGAATATCTGTATCCTCTCATATTGACGAATGTCGAGCGTGCTCTTCTTGTAGACGGCGCGCGACTCCTTTGAGCCCAGATTGTTCACCTGCAGCGACAGCGCCTGCTCATTATCCTGTCTCAGCTGGGGTTGTTCGGGGTCGAGTATGCGCGAGATTCCCGGGGGAAGCACGTAGTTCACCGGCTGGCGGTCGCCGTGCTCCTCGATGTTCACTGCCGACATTATAAGCTCTCCGCTGACGGTGGGCGAGGTGTTGTTCGTCGAGGCGATGGCGTTCATATAGGGGCGCCAGTCGCCGCGCACCAACTTCAGTGTGGCGAAACGCAGTGTCACGGGCTTCTTGAAGTTAGTGAGGTACATACGCATGAAACGTATAGAGGTAAAGTCGCGTATCGTTCCCACAACCTTCTCGTAGTCGTCGATGGGGATGCGGAACTTGTACCAATTTACACTCTCCGTCGCTCCGTTGCGCAGCTTGGCGGTGACGGTGCGTTTGTCCGAAATATAGTTGGTGCCCACCTGCATGTCCTGCGGGCGCAGTGAGATTCTGTATTGGAAGAAATTCTCGTATTCGTCCATCGTGAAGTCCTGGTTGGCATCCTCGATGTCGGGGGTTGTCTTTGCCGACGTATTGTAGCTCTCGTTCGAGGCCGATGATGTTGCCGAGTTTCCTTCGGGGTTGTTGTAGTATTTATATCTTTCGAAGATGTTGCGCTGCACCTGGTCGTAGTCCGAGCCGCGGTAGTGGTGGTAGTTGTCGTTGGCCGGGTCGGCGGCAATGCTGTCATAGACCTCGCTCTTCACCTTACCGCGTATCGCGTCAAGATAGTTTGCGTATGTGGGGAATGCAGCCTCGTCGTTGCTTGTGAGTCCGTTGAGGCCAATATCCTGCTGTGTGCGGCTGCCGGCGTTGTTGTCGAATGCGTAGACAAGGCTCGATGTTACAGGCACGCGTCCCCATACGGTCTCTTCGTAGCCGTAGTTGTTGCTGCCGGCGGGCAGTCCGTTCTCGAAGAACTTCTTGCCGTCCTTGAGAATATCCTCGGAAACCTCGCCCAGGTTAATGTAAAAGTCGCCACCACCGCCTGCATCGTCGTAGATGAAGGGGTCGAGCAACCAGAACTCAATATACTGCACGTTGGCAGTCTCGAAGTCTGTTGTTGTCAGCTGACGTGTGATTCCTCCCCAGCGCTTCTCGGGAGCATTGAGCTTTCCGTCGAACGTAAGGTCGGGGTCGAGGTTATAGGGGCCGCGCTCGTCGGGGTAGTAGCTGACGTTCATCAGCGACAGTGTGGACGACTCTTCATAAGTAGACTCCTTGTTGGGGTACAGTTCACGTTGGTACACCTCGCGCAGATAGTGGTTGGACAGCTGGTCGAGGTCGCTCTTTATGTGCGAGGGGGTGAGCGACGAACTGCGGCGCGTGAACAGCGGGTCGATTGTGTACCAGTTGATGAGCGCGCGGTCGTATCCCGTGAGAATGTTGTTCGTGAGTCCGTAGTTGGCCATTCCTGTGGGAATTGCGGCAAGCACCCACGCTGACGGAGCGTCGAGGTCGATTCCATTCTCGGTGCTCTCGAAGTCGTCGATGTACGATGCGTTACTCTGTACCTCGTCGGATGTTCCCGCATTCAGCTTGGCAAATTCGGCTGTGAGGTTGATGCTCGACGGCGCCGAGCAGCTGAGCAGCGGCAAGCGGTCGAGGAATGTTGTCAGCCACTGTGACTGTCTTTTCCACGAGAGATTCGCGCCCCATATAAGGTTGTTCAGCGGCTCCGAGCCCATGTCCACCTTCGAGGTCAGCGGTTTTTCTGTGAGCGACATTATCGTTCCTCCGAAGGTCAGGTAGTCCGAGTAATTATATTGCCAATTAAGGCCCAGCATGGTCTTGCGCTGCATGTTAAAGAGAGTATTGCTCTCGAGCGACACCTCCACGGGGGTGCCTGCGTCCACAAGACTCTGGTTCACAATGGTTACGATACCCGCAGCATAGTCCACCGTATAGTCGCTGTTCTCTGTGAGTACCACTCCTCCGGCGGTGACGGTCACCGAGCCTTTGGGAATGTTCATCGAGCCCGTCTGGATGACATTGGCCGACGAGCCTGTGTACTCTCCTATAAGATAGAATTTATCCTTTTCGGCAAGCTGTCGCGCGACGGTCTTTGTCGAGTCGTAAAGCTCCTGATAGATGTATTTCTCGGCAAGGGCGTCGCTGCCTATCTTTTTCTTGAGGTTGGTGCCGAAGGGCTCCACCGTGGGGAAGAATATTCGTCCCGTCGAAGCCTGCACCGTGAATCCCTCGACAAAGTCGAAGATGCCGTTGGGCGCCTCCTTCGAATTGTTTGCGTCCAGACGGTCGAGGTTCATCATTCTCAGCAGCGGGGTGTTCTTCAGATGCTCTTCGGGCAGATAGGTGATGTTCGTACCCAGGCTGTCGCATGCGTAGTAAACGTCTAGCTTGAAGTCTGTGCTTTTCAGGCTGCGCGCGCCCAGGCTGTAGACGTTCTTCATCATAAGATCCCAGCATCTATTCTGCGGCGAGCAGGAGTTGGGCTTCAGCAACTTCACCATCAGCGTCGATGACGACTCCTTCTGGTCGGCTGCAAATTCTCCCACCTGATAGGTTGTTCCGCCGTAAGTATATTCATATGCAACGGCAAGCACTTCGTCGGCTCTCAATGAGTTGCGCAACGAAATGTAACCCAGCTGCTTGTTTACTGTGTACTCCGACGGCGACAGCAGACGTGCGTTGGCAATCTTTTCGTAGTCGAGTCCGCCGTTGAATCCGCTAATTCCGCTGAATGTGGCATTCACGCGGTCAATGTCGCGAATATCGGCGTAGTTGTTGTTCATCGTGGGGTAGAGGTTGTTTGCGCTGTTGGCGGGCAGGCTGTTGCCTCCCGACGCGCTCCACATATTGTTGCTTATGTGTGACGACTCTCCCAAGTCTGTGAACGCCACAATGTTACGCGGGTTTGTAAAGTCGCTTTTCTTGTTCGTTACCCACACTTCGATGCGGTTGATGGTGACGCCCGACACGATGGTGGGCAGCTGCGCCATGGACTTGTCGTAGTTGTCGCGGAAATAGTGGGCGAGGAAGAAGTGACGATTCTCGTCGTAGTTGGCAATGTCAATCTCGAAGGTCGTCAGCTGTGTACCGCCTTTAGAGTTTACCACCGTCGTGCTCGAATTTTTTTGTGAGACGACAGCCTGCAGCATCAACTTTCCAAACTGCATGTCCGTGCGGACACCGAAGAGCGATGTTGCGCCCTTTATGAGCGACGAATTTGTGCCGAACGAAATGTTACCCGCCTCGATGAGCTTGAAAACCTCGTCCTCTTTTCCTTCATATTTAAGGCTGATTTTCTTTGTGTCGTAGTTGAAGGTGGCCTCGGTGTTGTAGTTGAAGTCGAGGTTCATCTTGTCACCCACGTTACCCTTGACATTCAGGTTGATAATTTCGTCAAAGGTGAAGCTGTTCGTCTCGCGGCTGCGCTGGGGCAGTGAGGGGTTGTCCACCGTCTGCATCTGGAAGCCTATCTTCATTTCGGCGCTTCCCTGTGTCTTTATGCGCACTCCGCCGGGGCCAAAGAGCTTTTCGGCAGGGCCAAGGTCGAAGCTCATGTCGCTGAAGTCGAACTTGTCGCCGTTGCTCATTTTGTCGAACTCTTCTTGATTCTTCTTCTTGAAGTAACGCTCGAGCGAGCTCTGCATCTTATTCTTCGCATACTCCTCCTGCGACAGAATGAAGGGCGTGCCCATGATGCTGTTGCCCATCTTTGTGGCGATGCTGTATGTGCTGTCCTTTTCGTTGTAGGTCGTGTCCTGCACTATGTTTGAGGGGTTGCGCAGGTCGAGCGGCAGTTTTTTCAGGTCTTTCTCGCTCTCGGGAATGACGTTGCCTATGGGGTAGCGGGCGGGAACGCTGTCGTTCCTCTCGACTTTTGTGCGTCGCACTCTGTTGCTGCGTCGCACCGTACGCCTGTTATCCTCCTGTGCAAACACCGTCACGATGCTTGCACACAGCAGGAAAATAGTTATAAGCGTACGCAGTCTCATTCTCTTTTCTGGTTTTATAATTGTTTCAGAGCCAACTTTATAAGCTGCTCTACAGTTGCTCCGGGCTGCTCTTTGGCGATGCTCTGCACCACCTTGTTTGCTGCGGCTGTGGGGAAGCCCAGCATGCTCAGTGCCGACACTGCCTCGGACACTGTCTCTTTGTCGATGCCGGCTGCTGCGGGCGATGCGGTGGGGATTCCTGCTGCGATGCTCGGGATTTTATCCTGCAACTCCACAATGATGCGTTGCGCAGTCTTTAGGCCTATGCCCTTGACACTTTTCAGAGTCCTGTCGTCGCCCGAAGAGATTACGTCGCACAGCTCTCCGATGGTGAATGCCGATAGGATGGTGCGCGCAGTGTTTCCGCCGATTCCCGAAACGGAAATAAGCAGCAAAAAAAGTTCGCGCTCCTGCTTGTTGCTGAAGCCGAAAAGCTGGTGGGTGTCTTCGCGGATAACCTCGTATATGTAAAGTTTAGTCTCTCTCTTGCCCTGTATCGCCGAGTATGTGTTCAGTGTGATGCTCGTCTCGTAACCCACTCCTGCACAGTCGATTACCGCAGTGGCGGGTGTCAGTTCCGCAATCTCTCCTCGCAAATATTCTATCATAGTAATTTTTTTACTCTCTTTAGTACTTAATTTTAACGCGCTTTTTGTAAAATTATTGTGTCGTCGCAAAAACTTCGCGCTCGCACAAAGAAAAAAAGCCTCTCGCGCGTTTATATTATTGCAAAAATAGTCTAAAAACCCCGTAAAAACAAAGGTGGGGAGCATTTTTGCTCCCCACCTTTGTGAATGATTGTAGTTTGTTTACAGAATTTTCTTTACAAGGTCGAACATTTTGTAGGGCATGTAACGGAACGGAAGGTCGAGCCACGAAGGTGTCACAACCACCGCGCGCTTGTGCGAGAATGCGTCGAAACTGCCGCGTCCATGATAGCTGCCCATTCCCGAGTTTCCCACTCCGCCGAAAGGCAGATTTTCGTTGGCAATGTGCATGATTGTGTCGTTTATGCACGCACCGCCTGACGATGTTCTTCTCACAACCTCGTAGCCAGCTTCTTCGTTGCCGAAATAGTAGAGTGCGAGCGGCTTTTCGCGCTCAGTTACAAAGCGTAACGCCTCTTCTCTATCCTCGAAGGTGATCATCGGAAGCACAGGGCCGAAAATCTCCTCCTGCATCACCGGGGAGTCGGGGTTGACGTCGGCGAGCAGTGTGGGCTCAATGTATCGCTCGGCAGCGTTTACGGTGCCGCCGAATACCACGCGTCCATCCTTAAGATAGCTTGACACGCGCTCGAATGCGCGGTCGTTCACCATGCGCACAAAGTGCTTGCTCTTGCGCGTGTCCTCGCCATGCAGACGACGCAGCTCCTCACGCATCGCTGTTGCGAATTTTTCTGACAAAGAAGAGTGTATCAGCAGATAGTCGGGCGCAATGCACGTCTGTCCGGCGTTCAGCGTCTTTCCCCAAGCTATGCGGCGCGCGGCAATTTTTATGTTCGCCTCCTTGTCCACGATGCATGGGCTCTTTCCGCCAAGCTCCAGAATCACGGGCGTAAGGTTGCGGGCCGCTGCCTGCATCACCTTTTTGCCCAGCGCGGGGCTTCCGGTGAAGAATATAAGGTCGAATCTCTCGTCGAGCAGCAGGCTGTTGACCTCGCGGTTGCCCTGTACCACTGCAACATATTTCTCGTCGAATGTCTCTTTTATCATCTTTTCGATGGTTGCGGAGGTCTCGGGAACGTAGGGCGAGGGCTTCAGAATGGCTGTGCATCCTGCCGAAATTGCGCCCACCAACGGGTTAAGCAACAACTGCACAGGGTAGTTCCAGGGCGAAATTATAAGAGTGTTTCCCAAAGGCTCGCTCACAATGCGGCTGCGCGAAGGAGTCATCTTCAGCGGGGTGGGGCGGCTCTCGCGGCGCATCCATCCTTTCAGGTGCTTAATGTGGTTCTTAACCTCTCCGCTCACTATGCTCAGTTCTGTGAGGATAGCCTCTTCGGCAGACTTATGAAGGTCGCTCCAAAGTGCGTCGCACAATGCCTTTTCCCACTTTTTCAGTGCCTCAAGCAACTTTTTCAGCTGCTCGCGGCGGAACTCGTAGGGCAGTGTGTCGCCCGAAGCAAAGAATGCTCTCTGCTTTTCAATAATCTCCTTAATTCTTTCGGGCGAATGATTCTCTATTTTCATGGCTGCTCGTAACTTTGTGAATAACTATTTTCTTCCTGTGAAGTTGTCCATTGCCGAGAATATTCCCACCCATTTTCCGAAGACAATGTCGAACAATGCTGTGGGCAACAATCCCTGGCACAATCTTATAAAGTGGAATCCGAAAGGAATACCCTTGAAATTCTTGTTCTTCTCAATGGCGTCGAGAATCTTGCGCGAGGTGGGCTCGGGCTTCAGAATGGGGAAGAATCTCGAATTTACGCCGTCGAACATTCCTGTGTTTATAAAGTAGGGTGCGATTGTCGACACGCGCACCTTGCTCTTAGCCTGTTTCAGCTCAATGCGTAACGAGTCCGACCAACCGATTACCGCCCATTTGCTGGCAACGTAGGGAGCCATCTTGGGGTTGGAAATCATTCCCGCCGCCGATGCAATGTTGCAGATGTGTCCTTTGTCGCGGGCAATCATTCCCTGCAGTGCCAAAAGGGCAATGTTCATGGGCGCCACGGCGTTGATGCTCATTGTACGCTCGATGTCTCTCATATTCTGCTTGTCGAAAGTCTTGTTGCTGGTGACGATTCCTGCGCAGTTGATGACAATATCCACGTCGCCACACTCCTTGCTTGTCTGCTGGAAACATTCTGTCACAGCTTTGCTGTCCGAAACGTCCACTCTGTAACCCTTTACGTTACCCTTGCTCTCAAACTCGGCGCAAGTGCTGTTGATGCTCTCTTGGTTGATGTCCCAGATAACCAGCTGACGCGCGCCTCTCTCCAAAGCCATGCGTCCCATGATGCGGCCGATACCCGACGCTCCGCCGGTGATAAGCACGCAATTTCCTTTAATCTTAGTCATATAATGTTTAAAATAGTCTTTATCTGCTGCAAAGGTAGTGAAAAAAGTCCAATTGGACAAAATATTTTTGCACAAATAGTGTAATTTTGTGCAAAATATGTTAATAGTCGCTGCTCATGCAAATTTCTTTCGTACTAAAATGAATTTTTACTATCTTCGCACTCTCATTGTAAAATAAACAAAAATTCTTGAATGATGGCACGTAAAAAGAGAAGCTCGGGCGGCTCATTGGCCCGTTACAAAATACTCATTTATATAATATTGGCCCTGTTCGGCTATTTTGTATACAGATGCGGCGGCTCTGCGCAGGCGGATGTTGCCAAGATAGACAAACTCGAGATTCCCGCGGCTGTGCAGGGTGGCTCCCATCGTCTCATAGCCCGCGAAGGCTACACGCTTCTGTATAATACCGAGAGACTCATTCCCGACTGGGTGGCCTACGAACTTACGGCTCTCGAGACCGAGGGCGACGAGCCTCGCGGCGAACACTTCAAAAAAGACCCCGAGATTCTCGGGCTTCAGGCCGAGAACGACGACTACCGCAATTCCGGCTGGGACAAAGGCCATATGGCTCCCGCTGCGGACATGAAGTGGAGCGAGAGTGCGATGGACGACTGTTTCTACCTTACAAATATCTGTCCGCAGGATCACAAGCTGAATACCGGCACGTGGAAAAAGCTCGAAGAGCAGTGTCGCGAATATGCACGCTATTTTGGTAATCTCTATATTGTGTGCGGCCCCATCGTCGAGAACAACCGCTACGGCACAATCGGCGACAATGGAGTGATGGTGCCCGACGGCTTTTTCAAGGTGCTGCTCGCCCCCTATTATGGCAAATACGTGGGTGTCGGCTTTCTCTTCGAGAATAAGAAGGGTGGCAAGAAACTCGTAGAGCATGCAGTGACTGTCGACGAGGTTGAGCGTGTCACAGGGCTCGACTTTTTCCCCTCTCTGCCCGACGACGTTGAAAAGGCTGTCGAGTCGGCAATCGACAAAAGTGCATGGAAATTATAATATTGTAAAAGACTCAAAGTATGGAACTTAATATTTACGGCCTTTTAATCGGCCTTGCCACATTCCTTATAATCGGTCTTTTCCATCCTCTCGTAATTAAGGCCGAATACTATTTGGGCGTAAAAAGCTGGTGGCTTTTTATGTTTGCGGGCATCATCTTTTGCGTCGCCTCCATGCTTGTATCGTCCACGGTTGTCTCAATTTTGTTGGGTGTTGTTGCATTCTCCTCATTCTGGAGCATCGGCGAGGTCTTCCAGCAGCGCAAGAGAGTCGAGAAAGGGTGGTTCCCTGCCAACCCCAAAAGAAAAACGCGTGCCTGAAAGTCTATAAATTTGTTTTTAATATTGATTTTTTAAGATTATTAAACATCTTGATTGTTTGTAATTTAATTGTTTTTTTCTTACATTTGTGCAATTAATGCAAACTATCCTTTTTTAGTGTGCGTTTATGCTTGAGAAAAATTTGAAAAATGTTTAACTAATCACAAAAAATTATGAGAAAGCAACTTTTACTAACTTGTCTTTTGACACTTGTAGCTGCTTTTGGAATGGCGCAGTCTGCCACATGGCCCATCGTCATTACAAAGGCTGACGGATTGCCCGGAAAATATGCAGGTGCAAACTACGGCTTTACAACAGAACTTTACAAACTCGACGAGGCTGTTTCTACACTTCGTATGACTGTTGTTTCTACAAACACAGTAGAGGCTTCAGAAAACCTTTCGGGTGGTCTTTCAAGCGGATGGGGTACAGGATTCCCCTTCATGGGCTTGGCCGAGCTTCGCGTTCTTGACGCTGCAGGCAATTCTATCGCCTACACAGCTACTTCAAACGCTGCGGCTTCGAACGAAGGCCCCATCGCGAACATTAACAACGGCTATCTTATCTCTCCCGAGGGTGGTCAGGACTATTTCCACAGTACATATTCAAGAGGTGGATGTCCCCAGACTTACCACTATGTAGAGATGGAGCTCTCTTCGCCCGTAAGCGAATTCCAGCTCGAGTGGTACACACGTTTCAACTATCACCAGAATATGCCTACATACGTGGGTATTACAGCCGGCTCTGAGTTCCTTCCCTTCCCCGAGCAGAACTTCGTAATGGGTGAGCAGGTAACATCGGCCGAGGCTTTTGCAGCCGAGGATGGCCTCTTCGTTATCGAGAGCAACGCTCCCGAGTACCTCTATCCCGATTTCGATCGTGAGGAGCCTACCATTGGCGGTTTCTATCACTCACCTTATGGCGCAGCAACAACAGCAAGTGCAGCTTCAGTTGTTCGCCTCGTTCCCGATGCCGAGAAGGATGGTGCATACAAAATTATGTGGGTAAACAGCTTGCAGTACATTGCTAATACCGAAATTGCCGAGGGTAATGCATCTGCATGGTTGCAGCAGACTCCCTCAATGGCTGCCGCTGCTTCATTCGAGTTTGCAGCATGCGACTCAGTAGCCGGTGATTTCTATATTACATCAAACAACGGCCAGTTTATTTTGGCTGCCGATGCTCTTGGTAAAATGCGCGTTGCAGTGGTAACCGACACATTGGATAAAATCAGCTCACGTCCCCAGGCATTCAACTTTACAATCTACAAGGCATCTATCGACGGTGCAGCTATCGCTTCACAGCTCCAGTCAATCGTTGACGAGGCCGAGGCTATGATTCAGGTTGTTGGTGGCGAGACAGAGTACGACGAGGGTCAGTATTCGGCACTTACAACAGCTATCGAGGCTGCAACTGCAGCTATGGCTAATACAGAGGTTACAGCATCAGAGGTGCTCTCTGTAAAATATGCTCTCGAGACAGCGCTTCCCGCTTATGCAGCGCTCGGAATCAACGTATACGCCGACTCTATCGATGCAATTATTGCAGCTATCGATGCCAATGAGATTATCCTCTCCGAGGGTCCCGAGTGGGTAGAGGGTTCTTACCCCATGGGCTCTGACGAGATTCTCGCCGACGCTCGCGACGCAGCTCTCGTAGTATTCGACACCTATCAGTCTGTTGCCGATGTTAATGCAGGTATCGAGGCAGCTATCGCAGCTATCGACGCATTCTGGGGCTCAAAGATTGGTAACGTTAAGGCTCTTCCCTTCCGTCTCGGAACATCGGCTGACGGCCTTCCCGGTGAGAAACAGGGTTATGGCGGTTGGCTCTGGGAGTCTCCCGTATACAACCTTACAGAGGCCACAGAGGTACTCCGTTTCACATTCGTGAATACAAACAGCGGTGCAAAATATTCAGGAACACAGTTCGTATTCCCCACAATTGCCGAGCTTCAGCTCTTCGACGCAATGGGTAATCAGTTTGCCCTCACAGAGGAGAACTTCACTACAAACTCAGTAGTGGTAGGTGACGGTCAGGGTCTTGCAGGTCTTTGCGACAACAACACAGGTACATACTACCACGCTGCATGGAGCGGCGGCCAGGATTCGGCTTACTCGGCTGCTCCCACATACGTATACGTAGAGGTTACATTGCCCGAGGCCATCAGCACATTCAAATATGTTCAGTATGGTCGTTCAAACGGTGTAAACACTCCCTCGGACATCATCATCAGCGCAGGTGGCGCGGCTATCACTCCCGACGAGGTTGCTTTCGAGTATGGCTACTCAGTTGAGCTTGGCGAGAAGGTAACAGACCCCGTACAGATTGTTGACGGTGAGTTCTACGCAATTCAGGGTCTCTACAGCTGCGACCCCGTACACTGCTTTGGCGAAGAGCCCGAGAAACCTCACTTCTTCAGCGGCTCGGTAGTTTATGGCAACACTCTTGCACCTCCTGCAGTGTTCCAGATTACAAGAACAGGCGATGAGGATGGCTCATTCTACATCCGCAGCATCAAGGACGGCAGCTATTGGAAGGGCACAACCGAGGCCAGCGGCTGGGGTGGTGCAACCACTACAAAAGATGTAGCAGAGGCTGCTAAAGTGTTGATGACTCCTCGTGGCAACGACGGCCTCCCCGGCTCTTTGGTACTCTACGAGAAGAACGACACTGTACACCGCGACGTTGATGGTACAGATACATCTACTCCCTACCTTATCTTCCAGGATTGGGGCTCAGACCTCGCATCGTTCAGCGTAGCTTCACTCGACGCTAACGACGCCGACGGCGAGGGCGAGTGGTACATCTTCAAGGTAAGCATGGATGCTCCTCACTGCTACTGGTTGTCAGAAATGATGCCCGAGGCCGACAAGTACAAGAACCTCAAGGTAGGTCCCGACCCCGGTTACTACTCACAGGAGTCTGCAGGTGCGTTTGCAGCAGCTTATGCACAGGCCAAGGCAGCTATGGATAAGAACGACGACGCAGCAGCTAAGGCAGTTATCGAGCCTTTGGCAGCAGCTCTCGAGACAGTTGCAAGCGCAGCTACCAACCCTGTAACAGCAGGTATCTATGTACTCGAGACAGCATACGAGACATTCGTTGCTACTCAGGGCGTAAGCAAGGCTATCTTCTCATTCCAGAACAATGCTCCCAGCAACCAGTACATTGGAACACTTCCCTACAAGCTCTATTGGGGAACATACGATGCACCTTCGGCTGACGAGGCTCACGCTAACTACCTCTTCGAGTTTATCCCCGCATCTAACGACTCAATCGTTGCACAGTGGAGAGTTGCGAACACAATCAGCGAGACAGACTCAATCAATGCATTCTACATCAAGAATGTAAACAACGGTTGCTACCTTGTTGGTGCCGAGGACTACTCTCGTCCCATCGGTCTCAGCACAGAGCCTCTCACTCCTTGGATCGTTCGTTCACAGGGTGACTACGCATTCGACGTATTCAGCCCCTGCGGTACATCATACCTCGGTTATCGTTCACTCCACCTCGGTGGTCACGGTGGCGGTACAGGTAACAGCGGCGACATTGTAACATGGGCAGGTAACGACGGTGCTTCTAAACTCTCTCTCCGCAAGGCTACTGCTCTCACATCTATCGGTGGCGCAGTAATCAACGGCAGCGAGAAGGGTGACGTGCTTGTTTCAACATCTTACTACACTGTAGGTGGTGCAGCAGTTGCGGCTCCTGTTAAGGGTATCAACATCGTTAAGAAGGTTTACGCTAACGGCGTTGTTGAGTCTTCTAAAATCTATGTTAAGTAATTAACTAATCTCTGAATAACGATTGGGGAGGGCCTTGTGCTCTCCCCAATTTTTTGTTTGTGGTTGTATCTGGTAGTCTTTACGCTTAATTATTAGTTGCAATTTTATTGACCTTTGTTTCTAGTCTTACTTTTTGTCGCACGAAAAGTAAGCAAAAAGGCACAGCACAGACAAAAACAGTCGTAGC
>JAFYPH010000056.1 GCA_017547585.1 Bacteroidaceae bacterium
ATCGTGATTCGCGTCCTTTTTGGTGTATTATATAGTCTGTTATTTTACATTCGCAGCATCGAGCAGCGACCAATCGGAGAGCTTGCGCAGCGTCTCGAGCCTGAAGGCACCCGGCCACGCTACCAGCCAGTCGTTTATGCGCGACTTTCCGGGAAGGCCACCGAAGCCCCAGCGGCAGTTGAAGAATGCCTCATTCTGTCCACCCACGGGACGCACGCGGCCGTTAATCTCGAGCGAGCCATCCGAAATAAGCTGACAGCCGTTCGTCCAGATGGCAAGAGCCTTCTCGCGCCATGCATCGTTGCCTGTAAGCTCGGCCAGACGCAACCACTCACCCACCCAGAAGAGGGCGTAGACGTCAAGATGGTGGTGCTGCACCGACACTGATGTTGCGCCGAAGGTATTGTAGCCGTAACGCTCGATGTCTGTGTCGCTGCTATAGTCGGCCTTGTAGTGCCACATCCAGGTAGAGAGGTAGTATGAAATGCGCTCGGCATTGTCAATATACATTGAGTCGCCGGTAATGTCGAAGAGGTTGAGCGACGCACGCAGCAGAGGCATCGACGACTCTTTGTCTATGCACCATGTGTCGAGCGCGCCGGCGGTTGTGTATCCGTTGTTCAGGAATTCATTATAATAGTAGTCGTAGGCCTTGCGAGCCGAATAGAGATACTCTTTGTCGGCAGTGAGGCTGTAGGCTGTGAGCATGGGAGGAATCATAAAGGCGCCCACCGTTCCTTCGCGGTAGAGACACTCGCCCGACTCGTTCCATCCTTTGCCATAGACGCCCGAGGGTTGCTGGTCGGCCTTCACAAAATTACAGATTCCGAGGGCAACATCCTTCACTCGCGCCACACGCTCGCGAAGGTTGCATTTTTCGAGAAGCGCGGCTGTCTCGAAGAAATTATATGCGGCCGTTCCCATATTGCAGGCATCGGATACTATATTCTTCTTTTTCTTGAGGATATTATCGTAGCTCACCACATAAAAGCCATTCTCGCGCTGAAGCTCGGGAGCCGTCCATGTGTCGAGAGCCGCAAGAGCCTTGTCGCGCGACTCCTCGTCGCCCGTCTTCAGATAATCGGTGAGCAGGGTGTTTATGAACGATGCATTCTGTCCGCACCACCCTATTTCGTATTTTATAAAGGTACGCTGTTTCCAGCCCTTCTCGCCGTCGGGCACAAGGCCGATGCTGAATCCTTTATATGTATCCTCTTCGGCCCAGAGTGACTCTTTTGCATATTTCACTCCATACTCCCACACCTTTTCGGGAGTAATCACCGAGGCATACTCTTTTGGGGCAAAGGCCCACGCCTTCTCCATAAAGAGTGCGAGGGGATTCTCGACGACGCTTTTGTCGGCAACGAATATATAGGCCTGGAGACTCTTTTTATCGCCCTTTTTCATGGAGATTTTCGTAGTATATTCCCCGCGGTAGACATTCTTGTCTACGTAGCTGAAGGGGCGCTCCTCTTCGGGCAGGATGAGCGAATGGGTGACTGCGGCACTGTCGGGCATCATGCTGCACGAGAAGGCCTCGGCCTCGTTTGTGGGCTTCACGCCCCACACGGCAACGGCGAACTTTTCACCCTCGGAGAATGTTGCTCCGGGAATGGGAGTGCGACGATAGGAGTATGTGTGCCACACTCCGTCGGTAGCGAACCCTTTGGGCTCTTTTCCGCGTCCCCAATGGTTGCCATTGTAGCACACAGAGGGGATTATTGCCTGACTGCACTTGTGGGCGTGACGAAAATCGAAGGTCAGACGCACGGAGTCGATATTCTCGCGAGCAACGAAAGTTCTTGTTACCTTGATGATGTTGTCGTCGATTTTTTCAACTTTGTCACTGAATTTCACTCCCGCCTGAGGAGCAGACAAAAACTCGCCCACACTCTCTTTACACAGATAGAGTCTGTCGCCCTTTACTGACAAATAAGAATTGTCGCAGCCAAAGATGACTGCGAGCAACGATACGATTAAAATAATGTTTTTCATGATAAGCTATGCTTTTTACTCCGATGCACGATACTTTCCCTCTTTCTTCTCCTCGATCATGCTAAGGTACGAAGAGTATCGCGAGAGTGCAATGTCGCCACGCTCGACAGCCGCAACCACTGCGCAGCCCGGCTCGTGTATGTGCGTGCAGTTTCCGAAACGGCACCCTTTGGAGCATTCAAAAATCTCTATAAAATAGTCGGCAATCTCCTCGATCTCCATGTCGTAGGTGCCGAATCCCTTCACGCCCGGAGTGTCCACAAGGTAGCTGCCGGGCATAAGTTCGAACATTTCGGAGTATGTTGTTGTGTGCATACCCTTATTGTGTATCTTGGAAATTTCGCCTATGCGCGCGGCTGTCTCTGGCGACACGGCATTCACAAGGCTCGACTTTCCAACGCCCGAGTTTCCTGCGAGCAGCGACACGCGACCCTTCACAATCTCCTTGAGCTCTTCGATGCCCTGTCCGTCGGTTGCCACCGTACGCAGACAGCGGTAGCCTATCGACTCGTAGAGGGCGATGAGCGACTCCATTGAGGCAAGCTCGGCCTCGTTGTAGAGGTCGGCCTTGTTGAAGACAAGCACCACAGGCACGCGGTAGGCCTCGGCCGAGGCAAGGAAGCGATCGATGAAGGTGGTCGACGTTGCCGGATAGTTCACGGTGACCACAAGCAGGCAGACATCGACATTAGCCGCCAGAATGTGCGACTGCTTGGAGAGGTTCGATGCCTTGCGGACAATATAGTTGCGACGAGGAAGAATATCGCTTATATAAGCGGTATTATCCTCGCGCATTGATATTTTAACATAGTCGCCCACAGCGACGGGGTTGGTGCTCTTGATATCCTTTAAGCGGAAATTGCCCTTTATGCGGCACTCCACCACTCCGCCGTCGGTCTTGACGCTATATATATTACCTGTATTTTTTACTACTAAGCCCTGCACTTCTTACACTGTCATAATTTCCTTCTCTTTTGCAGCAAAGAGTTCTTCGGCCTTCTTGATGTACTTGTCGTGAATTTTCTGCAAGCTCTCCTCGCCATCTTTCTCCATATCCTCGGGAAGACCGTCCTTGATAGCTTTCTTGAGAGTGTCGATGCCGTCGCGACGTGCGTTGCGGATACTGATCTTTGCAGTCTCCATCTCCTTTGCACACTGCTTCACAAGCTGCTGACGACGCTCACCTGTCAAGGGAGGAATAGCAAGAATGATAACCTCGCCGTTGTTCGCGGGCATAATACCTACGGGAGAGTCGATGATAGCCTTCTCGATGGCGCTGAACATGCTCTTGTCCCAAGGCTTGATGTTGATTGTACGAAGGTCGGGAGTGGTGATTGTGGCAACATTATTGATGGGTACCTCAGAGCCGTAAGAGTTCACTCTCACACAATCGAGAATATGAACATTGGCCTTACCGGCGCGTATATGAGAAAATTCGTCCTCGAGGTGCATTACTGCCATTTCCATCATCTCCTCGCAGTCATTCAAACAAGATTTTACGTCTAACATGATATTTATTTTATGGTTATACAATTATCTGCAGAGCCGACAAGCGGAATCGCCACCCGCCAATCTCTGCAAGCGGAACTGCACCCCCGGGGCGCAGCCTGTTTTTTCACATTCTTTATATTTGCAAAAATAGTCATAAAGCGTAAAGATGCACGATGTTTAACTATTTTTAATAATTAAAAACAGGAGACACACTCCCTTTATAGCTCTTTTATCGCTAAATTCGCACAGACGCGGCACGCAGCTTCTTATTTTCGCGACACTCTCGCCCAAAGAAAAACAATCGGTCGCACACATTGTTATTTAAGCAAAGAAAAGGAGGTAAATTATGTCAGAAAGAGAATCGCAGCACAAATTGGTAAAGGTTTTTAGCGGTAGCCTGTGGCAGGCACAGATTATACAAGGCCTGCTGGAGTCGAACCACATTGCAAGCATACTGGAGAACGACACGCTCTCGGCCGTGACATCGCCCTACGCGACACTGGGCGGAGAGGTGTGGGTACTCGTGTATCAGAGAGACAGAGAGTCGGCCCTAAAATTGATTTCTACAAACAAGTTGTCGTCGGTGCCATATAATTAACAGGTGCCACCAATAAACATAAAAAGCTGCCCTTGTGAGGCAGCTTTTTATGTTTTGCGACAGAAGAATTACTTCTTGATTTCTTTGATACGAGCTTTCTTACCTGTGAGTGCACGCAAGTAGTAAAGTTTAGCGCGACGAACACGACCGTACTTGTTAACAATGATGCTGTCGATTGCAGGTGAGTTCATGGGGAAGATACGCTCAACGCCTACAGTACCTGACATCTTACGTACTGTGAAACGCTTCTCATCGCCGTGACCGCAGATGCGGATAACTACACCACGATAGAGCTGGATACGCTCTTTTGTACCCTCGACAATTTTGTAAGCCACAGTGATTGTGTCACCGGGATTGAAGTTCAACTCACGTTTAACGTCTGTTGCAAATGCTTCTTTAGCAATTTTAAGTAAATCCATTGTATTGGTATTAAAAAATTGTTTATCTCTCCAACGCAACATATCAAGTTACTCTTCCTTGACAGCGATTACGCCGAAAGCGGGTGCAAAGATAGAGAAAATTCCTTAAATAACAAGCGTATGAGCCATATTTATTTGCGTTTACTGTTTCTTTACCACAATCTTGCGCAGATTGTCATTGTTCCACAGACGCATAATTTCGAGGAATTCCTTGTACTTGCTTGCGGGAATAACATTCATATTCAGCGAGATTAAGCGCTTGACAACAACGCTGCCACCATCGTTGACGATGGACACAGAGAGGCTGCCGACAGAGTTTTTCACGCTCTTTTTCACATTTTTAGTTACCGACTGAACGCCATCGAGCTTAATTTTATATTCATACGTCTCGTTCACCTTATAGGGAATTTCAAAAGCCGCCGAACGCTCTTTGCTCAATTTGTTCAATCCCCAGCGATCCATGCTGCCCGACACAGGCAGAGGCAATTTATATATTGTATAGCCGCTATTCTCGTAGGGGGTAACCTCTTCGCTGAATTTCTCCTTGTTGTTGGCTGTGCGCGAGGGAGTAACAGTGTATTCTCCATTCACTACCGCCTTGCGGGGCGAGAGGGTAACATCGGCCGAGAATTCTATTTCTGTGTCCGAGGGAGACATTTCTATCTTGTTTCCGGCAAGGTCGTAGACTGAATAGTGCGACGACTGCCAGCGCAACGGCGATTCACCCACCTTGCGTACAGAATAGAAGACTCCGTCGCAGAGCACAAGGTATTCGGCTACGTTGCGCAGGCTCTTAACCTCGACAGCAGCGGGGAAGGCCACCACCGTCTGTGCCTGAAGACCCTCGGCACGCATGAGTCGTGTCATTGCAAGAGCCTTTTCGGCCTCGGTGCCATAGGCTGTCTCCATCACTCGTTTGCACTGACGCACGCAGTTTGCAGTAAGATAGGGAGGCACCTTGCACGATGCGAGCCCCTGAACAATATATTTCTGCACAGCCTCGGCACGTTTTTTGTTATTGTCGGCACCGGCAAGATAGTTGCGCGGTGCACGACAGAGGTCGAGTGTCTGCACAGTGAGAGGCATCAGATTCTCGGCAAGAGCCGCAGCGGTTGTCGCCGAGAGACGGGGGACGCCGCCGTATCCGCAGGGAGTGTTCGCCTCGCCCTTGGCCGATTTTACATTATTGAATGTCCACACGTATCGGCCGCCCTTAACCACAGGCTTCACGTTAGAGCCGTGGAGACTCCAGCGCAGAGAGACACCCTGGGGAACATTAACAATCACCTGATACTTTTCAATGTCCGCGCCCGCAACGCCGATAGTCTCTTCAATATCGAGAGAGCCCACTACCCCCGCCTCGGTGGCGATTGTGTAGTCGAGAAAGGCTGTCGCGCCAAGCTCGAGGCCCGTGTGGGTGATTACAAGCTCGGTCAGTTTATTGTAGTCGGGAGCCTTGGCCGCCATCGAAGGAAGCACGTAGTTGAAGGCATTCTGGGGAGTAACAATCACCGTTCCATCCTTCTGCACAGTGTAAGAGGTGTCGACCTTCACACTCTGATACTCGGAATTGTACACCACGAAAGTCTCGCCGAAGAGGCTGAAGAACGAGTGGTGGGTATTGTACTTGAGCACCTTGCTCACACGCTGGGTGATTCCGCCGTCGGGAGCAAGCGTATACTCGCTGACGATGCTTTTATATGTACCGTCGGCTGCGGCGAAAAGCTGCATGGCAAAAATCATTGCCACTATTATCATTATATTTCTTTTCATCATCTTTTATCTTTTCTCGAATACCAACATATTGTTTGCAATAGCCTTATAGGCATTCACTGCCTCGCGGAACTCGCCCCAATCGGCTGCCTCGTAGACGCGTTTGCCGAGCGAGATTTTGCGTTCGGCGCGCAGCTTGTTGCCCGTCTGCGAAAGGCTGCCCGAAGAGTGGGCCACACTACCCTCGGCCGAGGCTGTCGCAGCCTCTTGCACCATCTTGTAGCCTGCGGGAAGAGTCATCGTCTCTTTCATCTCCACGTAGCGCGAGCAACCATCCTTGAATGCATATTTGCGCTCTTTCACGCTTGTGTCGACGCGCAGGAACGAGCATACGCCACTGTAAATATCGGTAAATACAAAGGGCTTGCACATAATCACTCCCTCGCCCACGGTTGCATAGGCGGGAATAGAGAATTTTATCTTCAGGCTGATGGGAGCCTTCTGATAATCTTTTGCATCCTTACACGAATAGCCTTCGAGCACTGCCTGCGGAGAGACTGCAAGCAGCTGGGCCTCGAGTGCACGGTAGACTCTGTCGGCGTAGCCCTGAAGGAAGGGCGAGCGCACCGAGCCGTCCGACTGGCCCTCGGCGTTTACCACAAACTCGCCAGTGAGCGTGCCGTCGGCCGCGAGGGTGGTCTTTGCATCTATCTTAAGATAGTGGTTCATGGGGTCGGAAACGGGAGTGAGGCAGAGGTCGGAGCCTTCGGGGATTCCCGGCAGATAGTTCTGCTGCTGTTCGGCACTCGACCAAAGTTCGCGCTTGAAGGGCACCCACGTGGGGTCGAGAGGCATATATGTGCCATCTTCGAGCTTCACCACTACCACACAATGGTTGAAGTGGTCGGCGGGGATTGTCTCGATGCGCGAGCCGGCCATCGTCATTGCCGGGTAGGCCTCGAAGCCTGCCATGCGCAGCATGGAAATGAGCAGCGCAGCCTTGTCCTTACATACTCCGCAGCGGTCGGTGAAGTTCATCTTTGTATTGTGCAGCGTGTAGCCCTCGCCCTTGCCCATGGGGATTCCCGAGTAGCGCATATTGTCGGCTACCCAGTGGGTGAGGATAGAGATTTTCTCCATATTGTCTTTCACGCCCTTCAGAAGTTCGTCGACCTTTTTCTGTGCCTCGGGCAACGGCTCGAAGCTGCCGTAATCTTCGTTCACCTTATGGAACCACAATGATTTTTCCTCCCATTTTTCGGTCGAAGAGAGCATCAGCTTGGGTGCAACATCGTAGAGAGCAACCATATTGCGCTCGCTCTTGAACGGGAGAGCCATAGAGGTAGAGAATGTGAAGAGCTTGCGGCCATCGGCCTTGCGCACCGACGAACGGCACTCGCCCTGATAAAATTCATACTGCACGGGCTTGTTCTCGGGCACGCTCACGCTGTATATTTTGTTCACCGTGGGGTAATCGACCCAGAAGGGGACAATGTCGTAGAACTCGCCGCGCATGGGAGGCACGAAACGCTCGTCGTCATCGGCGGGAAGGTCGGCAAGCAGCGCATAGGTGAAGCCCTTCTTGGCGATTGTGTAGTCGATAATGTCGCCCGGCTGCAACGCTCCAAGCTCTATCATTATCTGACGCGCGCCCCAATAGATTGCGCGTGCGGGAGCCGCATAGTCGCAGGCCGACGATGCATCGACCTCGCGCACAGAGCCGTCGCTGCCGTAGATTGTAACTTTGTCGAAGCGGGCAGAGGCTGTCAGAGGGTCGTAGTCGTAGACAATCACACGGTGGGCCAATGCCCCGCTGTTATTCTGTATTCTTATCACTTTATGGATGGTGAAACTGCCCGAGCCGTTGTCGGTGACGCTGACGCCGACACTGTCGAGCAGCACAGCCGCAGCAGCCGCAGAGAAGGCCTTGTCGCTCTTGACCTTTTCGACAGCCGACGACCAAGCACCTTGCGCCGAGGCAGCAAAAGCCGTCAGAAGCGCAAATAGGAGAATCGCTGTTCTTTTCATTTTTTATCTTATATTAATTTCTTCTTATTCTTATTTTCAGGGCATTCTCGACGGGAGTGTCGTTTATGAGTATAAGATAGCCGCCACCGCCCGCGCCCGAGATTTTGAAGCCTTTTACTTTGTCCTTGTAGAGGTCGATGCACTCAAGGACCTCGGGCGGAGTCATATTGGGGAACATCGCAATCTGCGCATAGAAAGAGTCTTTGGAGGCTGCGCCCCACGCATCGACGTCGCGCGCGAGCAGTGCCTGCCAGCAGCGGTCGGTAGCCCGGGCGAGACGAAGCGCGCCCTGCTCGTCGATATTTGTATTGTCGAGCACCTTATAGTCGCTGGTGCGCGGCGAGAGAGGCACCATCCACAGACAATCCTCGATAAAGTCGAGAATCTCTGCATCGAGATTTTTCTCTATATGCACGGGCCAATAGCCATTGTCGTAGTCGAGGCGGTTGAGGCCGGGCATCACAATGCCGATAGCATCCTGTGAGCCGCTCACATACTCGCAGCCGGGAGGATTCTCGTAGCGGAAGACCATCTTGGCGAGTGTCTCGCGGTCGCCCTCGGGAATATCCACGTGCCACATTTCCATGGCCGCCTTGCGCGAGGAGGTGCTCATTCCGCTGCGGTTGTTAAATTCGTAATCGGGCTCTATACAGATGGTTATCACCGAGCCGGGACAGAATTTATTCACCGAAGGCTGGTCGTGCCAACCACCGGCAAGGTCGATGCGATAGGGAATGTTGCACTCTTGTCGCAAGGCTGTTGTCGAGCGTCGCGGAAGGCCGGCGGCTGGCTCGCGCTTGCTTACAATAAGTTCTATGGAATTCTCTTCGCAGAAACGCTTTTTCTCGGCAGTGTAGCCGTCGCTGTTCACAAAAAAGATGTCGGGCTTCAGGCGCTTGACATCCTCGGCAAAGTCCATAATGCCGCTGCCGGAATTCACAAACGCATCCTTCACGTAGCGCACAGCCTTGACCATATAGAGGCGCTCGCGCTCGGTGTTTATAGTCTTGCGATTTTTAAGGTCCTGTATAGTCCTGTCCGAACCTATTCCCACATAGAGGTCGCCGTATGATGAGGCCTCTTCGAAAAAGGCCACGTGTCCCGAGTGCAACATGTCGTAGCAGCCCGAAACAAATACTTTTTTACTCATGAATCATTCAAAAAAGGGATTATTCCTACAAACTTACATATAATTTCCGAATTTGAGTTTGAAACTGCCCGAAAATTGAGCCTCGCCCACAAAAATAGCCCCACGCAGCAGTGGAAACACTTTTACACGCACCCCCGAAACTGCTACAAATGAACACTTTTTTCGCACAACCACTGCACTATTCATTAATTTTATATATTTTCGCAAAAAAAATAGATACCATGAACAATTATATAAAAGTAGCATTTGCGATTACTCCCGCCGAGGAGGCCGCAGCGGATGTACTCTCGGCACTGCTTGCCGAGGTCGGATTCGAGAGTTTTGTAACTGAAGAGTGGGGATTGACAGCATACGCCCCCAAGGCTGCGTACGACAGCGAGGCGATGGAAGAGGTTGTCAGAAACTTTCCCCTCGAGGGTTTTTCAATCACCTGCGAGAGCGAGGAGATTGAAGGCGAGGACTGGAACGCCGAGTGGGAAAAGAACTATTTTCAGCCTATAGTGTTGGGCGAAGAGTGCGTCATTCACAGCACTTTCCACACTGACGTACCCAAAGCTCGCTACGACATTCTCATCGACCCGAAGATGGCTTTCGGCACTGGCTACCACCAGACTACCTGCCATATGTTGCGCGCCATTTTGGGCGAAAAGATGGAGGGCAAGAGCGTGCTTGACATGGGCTGTGGCACTGCCCTGCTGGCGATTCTTGCGCGCAAGCACGGAGCAAAAGATGTTGTTGCAATAGACATCGACGAGTTTGCCTATGAGAATGCACTCGAAAATATTGCGCTCAACGACACCCCCGACATTGAGGTGCGCCTGGGAGGAGCCGAGGCTCTGCGCGAGGATGATACTTTCGACTATGTGATTGCCAATATCAACCGCAACATTCTTCTTGCGGACATGGGCAGCTATGCTGCATGCATGCATGAGGGCTCGGTAATTTTCATCAGCGGATTCTACACCGAGGACATGGAGATTCTCAAGGCCGAGGCTGCGCGCCACGGACTGCGCTACGAAGCCTTCGCCGAGGATAACCGCTGGGCAATGATGCGTTTCGTAAAAGAGTGAAGTTCATCATCTTTGAAAACAGCCACCAATATATGCTAAGAAGAACACTATTAAGCATTTTGGCCTCAATGGCAATCATGCTCACATTTGCGAAGAACGAAGAGTTTTCTCCGGTAGATTATGTGAATCCCTTGATGGGTACACACTCCGAGTTTGCCCTTTCGGCAGGCAATACCTACCCCGCGATTGCACGTCCTTGGGGAATGAATTTCTGGTCGCCACAGACAGGAGACATGGGCAATGGATGGATGTATTGCTACACGGAACACAAAATAAAAGGATTCAAGCAGACGCACCAGCCTAGCCCGTGGATCAATGATTATGGCCAGTTCTCTATAATGCCCGTCGTCGGGAGCCCCGAATTTAATCAAAATCGCCGCGCAAGCTGGTTCTCGCACAAAGCCGAAATTGCCAAGCCCTACTACTATCAAGTATATTTGGCCGAGCATGATGTTGTTGCCGAATTTTCGCCAACCGACCGCGCAGTATTGTTCCGCTTCACGTTCCCATCCAGCGACGAATCGTACATTGTGGTGGATGCATTCGACAGAGGCTCTTATATAAAGGTCGACAAAAGCAAGAACCGTCTGATTGGTTACTCTACACGCAATTCGGGTGGCGTTCCACGCGACTTTAAAAACTATTTCGTCGTAGAATTTGACAAGCCTATAGAGATTGTTAACACATTCTGCAACAACGACCTTAAGGCCGGCGAGTGTGAGCAGTCGGACAACCACGTAGGAGCGGTTATCGGCTTCAAGACCAAACGAGGCGAACAGATACACGCACGCGTAGCATCCTCGTTCATCAGCTTCGAGCAGGCAGAATTGAACCTGAAGGAGCTGGGCAACGACTCTATGGAGCAGCTAAAGGAGAAGGGCCGCAAGGCGTGGAACGACATTTTGGGCCGTGTGGAGGTCGAAGGTGGCTCTATTGACCAGCAGCGCACATTTTACTCGTGTCTCTACCGCGCGACACTTTTTCCGATGAAACATTATGAGATTAATGCCAACGGTGAGGTTGTACACTACAGCCCTCACAATGGCAAGATAGAGAAGGGCTATTTTTACACAGGCACAGGTTTTTGGGACACATTCCGTTCGCTCTTTCCTCTGTTGAACTTGCTCTATCCATCGGAGAACAAGAAGATGCAGGAGGGCTTCGTTAATGTCTACAAAGAGAGTGGATTCTTCCCCGAGTGGTCGAGCCCGGGACACAGAGGTTGCATGGTTGGCAACAATTCCGCATCGGTATTGGCTGACGCATACATCAAGGGCGTCAAGGTAGAGGATGCAGAGACAATGTACAAAGGAATGTTGCACGGCACAGAAAATGTACACCCTCGCGTGTCATCTTCGGGACGTTTGGGACACGAATATTACAATTCGTTGGGCTATGTGCCATATGATGTAAATATCAATGAGAATACGGCCCGCACATTGGAGTACGCCTACAACGATTGGTGCATCTACCGCATGGCAAAGGAATTGAAGCGTCCGCAAGAGGAGATTGACCTGTTCCGCAAGCGCGCATTTAACTATAGAAACGTCTACGACAAGGAGAGCAAACTGATGCGTGGCCGCCTGAAGAGCGGAGAGTTCCAGAAGCCTTTCTCGCCACTCAAATGGGGCGACGCCTTTACCGAAGGTAACAGCTGGCACTACACATGGTCGGTGTTCCACGACCCGCAAGGCCTTATAAACTTGATGGGCGGCGACAAAGAGTTTGTAAACATGCTCGACTCCGTATTCACCGTGCCACCAATCTTCGACGAGAGCTACTATGGCGGTGTTATTCACGAGATTCGTGAAATGCAGATTATGAATGCCGGAAATTACGCGCATGGCAACCAGCCTGTTCAGCACATGATATACCTTTACAACTACGCAGGAGAGCCCTGGAAGGCCCAGTATTGGGTGCGTCAGGTAATTGACCGATTCTACTCGGCTACCCCCGACGGATATTGCGGAGACGAGGATAATGGCCAGACATCAGCATGGTACGTATTCTCGGCATTGGGATTCTACCCTGTGTGCCCCGCTTCGGATGAGTATGTGATGGGCGCTCCACTCTTCAAGAAGGCAACTATTCATCTGGAGAATGGAAAGAAGTTCACCATAGAGGCTCCGGACAACAGTGCCGAGAATATCTACGTAAACTCTCTGAAACTCAATCGCAAGCCCTACACACGCAACTTCATCACCCACTCGGAGCTGATGAAAGGCGGCAGAATAGAGGCCAAGATGACAGCAGAGCCTAACACCAAGCGAGGTACAAAGACCGAGGATAGGCCTTACTCGCTCTCGAACGAGTAGTGCGACAATCAATAAAAGCAGATAGAAAAAGTTGGCAAAAGAGAGTAATTGCCAACTTTTTCTTTTTTGACGACACGAAATATTGAATAACCTTTCACAAATAACGTTTTTATTTATATCTTTGAGCAAGCTCTAAGATATTCTGCACTCGCTGTGAAAAATATTCAAGTAAACTTGATATTTCTCGCTCGTTTGTGACTATCTTTGTAAATTATTGCACACATAAAAACATGATACTCACAATTCTATTTTTCATAGGGGCACTCGCCATCATTTTGTGGGGCGCCAACCTACTCACAGACGGTGCATCGGCACTCGCGCGCCGTTTCAAGATAAGCGAGCTTGTCATCGGCCTTACAATCGTTGCGTTGGGCACGTCGCTGCCCGAGCTTGTAATCAGTTTGAGCTCGGCACTGAAGGGAAGTTCGGGAATTTCTCTGGGCAACGTCATCGGCAGCAACATCTTCAACGGGCTGCTCATTCTGGGTACAACCGCACTAATCTTTCCGATAACATTCAGCGTGAAGATGCTCTCGCGCGAAATTCCTTTTAACCTTCTATCGGCCATTGCGCTGACCCTTGTTTCGGGCAGCATGATATATGGCGCAAGCTGCGAGGGCGAATATATTACCCGCAACGGAGGATTGCTGCTGCTCTGCTTCCTTGCGATATTCATACGCTACACATTCTCCATCGCCAAGGACGACAGCGCCGGCGAAGAAGAGGCGGGCGACACAATGAACATGGGTAAAATTATCTTATTCATCATCGGCGGCCTTGTCTGTCTCATTTTGGGAGGAAACATCTTTGTAGACGCAGCTACAAAGATAGCAACGGCGATAGGACTCTCCGAGGCTGTCATCGGAATCACGATAGTGTCGGCGGGAAGCTCGCTGCCCGAACTTGCAGTGTCGGTGAACGCCGCACGCAAGAAGAGCCCCGGCATTGCTCTCGGAAATGTGCTCGGCAGCAACATCATGAACATTTTCCTGATACTCGGATGCACGGCTACAATATGCCCCATAGAATTGTCACAATTCAATTTCACAGACTACTATGTGCTCATCGCCTCGGCACTGCTCATATATCTTGTGGGCAAGTTCGGCGGAAAGGCAACAATCACACGCATCGAGGGCGCAGTTCTCATATGCTGCTACATTGCATACACAGTTTATCTTATCTTGAACAACTAAACACCCGACACAAAGATGGCAGTAACCATATTACCCGTAAAGACGCGAAAAGAGCTGAAACAGTTTATACGTTTCAACTATGAGCTGTACAAAGAGAACCCCTATTCGGTGCCCGACCTCTACGAGGACATGCTGGGCACGCTCGACCCCAAGCGCAACGCTGCGTTCGAGTTCTGCGAGGCTGAATATTTCCTTGCAATACGCGACGGAAAGGTGGTGGGACGCGTGGCTGCCATCATCAACAGACGCGCCAACGAAAAGTGGAAGATCAATGCCGTGCGCTTCGGATGGATAGACTTTGTGGACGACGAGGAGGTGTCAAAGGCGCTCATTGAAAAGGTTGAAGAGTGGGGACGCGAAAGAGGAATGGAAGAGATTCAGGGCCCGCTGGGATTCACCGACCTCGACCCCGAAGGAATGCTCATCGAGGGATTCGACCGCATAAGCACCATGGCCACCATCTACAACTACCCCTACTACCCCGTGCACATGGAGAAGCTGGGATTCGAAAAAGACACCGACTGGATAGAATTGTTGCTGAAGGTGCCCGAGAAGGTACCCGAGAAGTTCGAGAGAATCTCGGCAATGGTGGCAAAGAGATTCGGGCTGAAGGCAAGAAAGTTCAAGTCGAATCGCGAACTCGAACGCCTCTACGGAAAAGAGATTTTCGACCTTATAAACAGATGCTACGCACCGCTCTACGGATTTTCGGCGCTGAGCGACAAGCAGATTGAGCAGTACATTAAAATGTATCTGCCGCTGGTGGACCGACGCATGATTGCGCTCATCACCGACAAGGACGAGAAGCTCGTGGGTGTGGGAATCACCATCGCCTCGCTTGCCGAGGCACTGCAGAAGGCCAAAGGCCGACTCTTCCCCTTCGGATGGTTCCACATTGTGAAGGCGCTGTTCCTGAAACGCCCCACCCGCCTCGATTTTCTCATCGTGGCCATCGACCCCGAGTATCAGGGCAAGGGCGTGAACGCAATAATCATAAACGAGATTATGCCCAACTACATAAAGATGGGATTCAAGGACGTGGAGAGCAACCCCGAACTTGAGGAAAACACCAAGGTACAGGCACAGTGGGAGACCTTTGAAAAGGAGCAGCACAAACGCCGCCGCGCATACAAGAAAAGCATAAAATAACAATCAGATGGACGAAAATATATTTCTCGACAACAACGTACCGACGCCGGTGGAGTACACCGAAGACAACATACGTCACCTCAATGACATGGAGCATATACGTACCCGCCCGGGAATGTATATTGGAAAGTTGGGCGACGGCTCGCAGAATGACGATGGTATCTATGTGCTGTTGAAAGAGGTCATCGACAACAGCATCGACGAGTTCAAGATGAATTCGGGCAAACGTATAGAGATTGACATTGTGGAGAACAAGAGTGTCGTAGTGCGCGACTATGGCCGCGGAATTCCCCAAGGCAAGCTCATAGAGGCTGTGAGCATGCTGAACACCGGAGGAAAGTACGACAGCAAGGCATTCAAAAAGTCTGTGGGACTGAACGGCGTCGGCCTTAAGGCTGTGAACGCCACCAGCAGCCGCTTCGAGGCACGAAGCTACCGCGAGGGTGTCGTGCGCATTGTGTCATTCGAAAAGGGTATTCTCATCGAAGACCGCACCGAAAAGACCGGCGACGAGAATGGAACATACATTTCATTTACCCCCGACAACGAGCTTTTCGCTGGCTACGAGTTCCGCCCCGCATTCATCGAGACGATGCTGCGCAACTACACTTATCTGAACACAGGCCTTACGATACTCTACAATGGCAAACGCATACTCTCGCGCAACGGCCTTGCCGACCTTCTGACAGATAACATGACCAGCGAGGGGCTCTACCCCATCATCCACCTGCGCGGCGAGGATATTGAGATTGCAATCACGCACGCCGAGCAGTATGGCGAGGAGTACTATTCGTTTGTGAACGGACAGCACACTCCGCAGGGCGGTACGCACCAGAGTGCCTTTAAAGAGCTTGTAGCATCGACCATACACGACTTTTTCACAGCAAAGAATTTCGAGTACAGCGACATCCGCAACGGAATTGTGGCGGCCATCGCCGTAAACGTCGAAGAGCCGGTGTTCGAGAGCCAGACGAAAGTGAAGCTAGGCTCGCTGTATATGGCACCCGGAGGCGTCAGCGTAAAGAAGTTCATAGGCGACTTTATAAAGGTGGAGCTTGATAACTTCCTGCACAAGAACCCCGAAATCAGCGAGGAGATGCTGCGCAAGATTACAGCATCGGAGAAGGAGCGCAAAGAGCTCTCGGGACTCGCCAAGCAGGCTCGCGAAAAGGCCAAGAAGGTGAACTTGCACAACCGCAAACTGCGCGACTGCCGCATTCACCTGAACGACCCCAAGGGCGACCGTCAGGAGGAGAGCTGCATCTTCATCACCGAGGGTGACTCGGCGAGCGGATCAATAACCAAGAGCCGCGACACGAACACACAGGCTGTGTTCAGCCTGCGCGGAAAGCCGCTGAACACCTACGGGCTGAGCCGTGCGGTTGTCTACCAGAATGAGGAGTTCAACCTGCTGCAGGCGGCACTGAACATCGAGGACGGCCTCGAGGGATTGCGCTACAACAAGGTTATTGTGGCAACCGATGCCGACGTCGACGGAATGCACATTCGTCTGCTGCTCATCACATTCTTCCTGCAGTTCTTCCCCGAACTTATAAAGAAGGGACACGTTTATATTTTGCAGACACCGCTCTTCCGCGTGCGCAACAAGCGCAAGGCTGCGCGTGGCAAGAAGGCTGCCGACGGCGAAAAGCAGAAGGGAGACTTCGAGACAATATACTGCTACAGCGAAGAGGAGCGCGTGAAGGCAATAGAGAAGCTGTCGCCCAACCCCGAGATTACACGATTCAAAGGATTGGGAGAGATTTCGCCCGACGAGTTCCGCAATTTCATAGGCACTGACATCCGTCTGGAGCAGGTGACCATGCACAAGGACGACAAGGTGGACGACCTTCTCTGCTACTACATGGGCAAGAATAGCATGGAGCGACAGAATTTCATCATCGACAACCTAGTTGTCGAGGAGGACAAGACCAACGAAGAGTAAGAGAAGAGAATGGAAAAGATTGCACTATTCGCAGGAACATTCGCCCCCTACACTGTCGGGCACCACTCGATAGCGACAAGAGCATTGGCGATGTTCGACAAAATAATCATTGCCGTAGGGCACAACAGCAAGAAAGGCTCGCAGGGCGACACTGCCGAGCGCGTGGAGAGCATCGCCCGCATATACGCCGACGAGCCGCGCATAGAGGTTGTCGCCTACGAGGGGCTGACTGCTGATTTTGCCAAAGAGCGTGGCGCATGCTGTCTGTTACGCGGAGTGCGCAGCGTGAAGGATTTTGAATACGAGCGCGACCTTGCCGACCTCAACCGCGAGATTAGCGGGCTGGAGACTGTTATTCTGCCCTGCGAGCCGCAATATGCAGCCATCAGCAGCAGCGCCGTACGCGAACTTATGAGCTACGGAAAAGACGTAAGCAAATTTTTACCTAAAAAAGAACAATGAAAAGAACAGCATTTATCATATATATGATGCTCGCCCCGCTGATGCTCATGGCACAGGGCGAGAAGAAACGCGCGATAATTCCCGAGCAGCTGAACAAGCTGATGATTACCGAGAATGTGATTACACGATTCTACGTTGACAGCGTGCAAGAAGCCAAAATGGTCGAAGAGGGAATAAAGGCCATGCTGAAACAGCTTGACCCCCACTCTACCTACTCGGACCCCAAAGAGGTTAAGAGCCTCATAGAGTCGATGCAGGGCAATTTCGACGGCATCGGAGTGCAGTTCAATATGGTGGACGACACGCTGGTGATTATTCAGCCCACGGTGAACGGCCCCTCGGAGAAGGTGGGAGTGCTTGCCGGCGACCGCATAATTTCGGTGAACGACACTCTTATTTCGGGAGTGAAGATGGGACGCTACGACATTATGCGCCGTCTGCGCGGAAAGAAGGGCACAAAGGTGCATATAGAGGTTATGCGCCGAGGCGTGAAAAACCTTATTCCCTTTGACATTGTACGCGACAAAATATCGACAACCACCATCGACGCTGCCTATATGCTCGACAAAAAGAGAGGCTACATAAGAATTTCGAGCTTCGGACAGAAGACACACGAAGAGTTTGTTGCCAAGCTCGACTCGCTGCAGGGCCTGGGCATGAAAGACCTTGTGCTGGACCTCCAGAGCAACGGCGGAGGATTGCTGCAGGCATCGGTGGACATTGCCAACGAGTTTCTGAACAAGGGCGAGCTTATTGTCTACACACAGGGACGAGTGTTCCCCCGCTACGACTATATTGCCAAGGGCGGCGGACGCTTCGGCAAAGGACGTGTGGCAGTGCTCATTGACGAAAATACAGCCTCGGCAGCCGAGATTCTCTCAGGAGCCTTGCAGGATTGGGACAGAGGCATCATCGTTGGACGCCGCAGTTTCGGCAAAGGCCTTGTGCAGCGTCCGTTCGACCTTCCCGACGGCTCTATGATACGACTGACAATCGCACGTTACTACACACCCTCGGGCCGCAACATTCAGAAACCCTACGGCGACTCTATACAGTACCGCGATGACCTTATGAAACGCTACAATAGTGGCGAACTTACAAGCGAGGACAGCATACACTTCCCCGACTCACTCAAGGTATTTACCAAGCGTCTCGAGCGCCCCGTATATGGCGGAGGAGGAATAATGCCCGACTATTTTGTGTCGCTCGACACCACCAAATACACAAAATATCACCGCGAGCTTGTCCGCAAGGGAACAATCATTCAGACCACGCTGCGCTATCTTGACGACAAACGCGAAGCAATGAAGAAAGAGTACCCCACATTCGAGGAGTACAAGAAGAAGTTTAAGATCGAAGAGGACCTTCTCGCACGTCTGCGCAGTCAGGCCGAGCGCGACAGCGTGAAACTGAAAGACGAAGAGGAGTATGAAAAATCACTGCCGCAGATTCGCCGACAGATGAAGGCACTGCTCGCACGCGACCTTTGGAACATGAGCGAGTATTTCCAGATTATAAACGAAGAGGATGATATTGTAAACAAAGCACTTGAGCTTATAAAAGAGCGCGACACCGATGCCCTGCTTATGAAAAAGAGCAAAAAGTGATAGAATTGCAAATTTGTGAGATAAGGCGTAGCATATATTTGTAAAAGAAATATTGCGGTAGTTCGCAAAGTAAACCTTTACAAATATATGCTATGAATTTAGATACAATGGCCTATACACTGCCGTACCAGTCGAGAATAGTATTTGGAAAGTGAAGAAAGACAGACTTTCGCAAGAAAAAAGGCATAATATGCGCATAGCGATAAAAATAGAATAGCCGCTCCGGGCGGCTATTCTATTTTTACCAGTGCATATAAATAATATTTCGTGCCAATCATCGGAATTACGACTATTCTGCTTTATAAAAATCTTCAAACATCGGCATTCCGAAAAATCCATCTTTAAAAGATATAACATATCTATCTCCAACCTTATAATCATCCATATCTTCTCTGTTAATATCCTTTAAAAATTCCATTTCATTGAGCCTTCTTGAATAATTATTGTCACCATTATCGAATTTGAATATTAATGATGGTTTTGATGTTCTTTTACCATTATTAAAATGTATTTCATCAATCGTTGCATTTATCAAATATGGCTTATTTTCAGTTGGCAAAATGCTGTTCAATGTGTCAAAAATAAAATAACAAGTGCCGGAAACATATAAAGTTAATATGAAAGCTATCTTTGCGGAATTAGCCCAAAAACTTTTCCACGCATACTGCATCCAGCTATTTTTTTTGAAAGTTATAATGCGCCTTATAAAATAGATTGAAACAACCGGGACAACAAAATATGGCCAAACAGAGACAATTCCTACAAACAACTGTTTCACTGTCGAAACATAAATTATGAAACATATTGCAGAAATAGCTAACAATATGTTCAGCATTTTTTTACTTAATCCCCCATTTGATATTATAGAACTTTCCGGTTCGGGAAAAGCAAAATCCCGCCCCTCTACATCATTGGCATATTGTGTATTGTTGTAGAAGTTGTATAAATTCTCTCCACAAAAAGGGCAAAAGTTCCATGCGATACGTCTTTCCTCTTTGGGCGAAGATATTATATTATGTTCATTTTGGGAAAGCATGTTAAAAGATAGCTCCTTTACACGCTTTACTTTTTTTATTATTTCATCCTCTTTTTCGATTATGTAATAATCAGAAACACTTTTTTCGAGTACCGATTTTGTAACGACGAATCTTAATGGGACTAACTGCTTTGGTTGGTCGTAAAAATACTTCAATATGTTGCAACACATATCAAGCTCATTTTCGCGACGTATCTTTTCGTTTCTATTTTCACAATAACTTTTTACTCTTTCAATAAGTGAGTCGCTTGTTGCATTTTGTATTTGTTGCGTATTTTCTATATTCTTTGTCGATGCTTCTTCGTTGCTTACATCCTCTATTATCACATTGATATATGTGTCGTCGGTATAAAATTTGGCAAGGCATTCACCGCAATAAGGACAATATTTTATTACAATATTAATATGTTGCTTATTTTTAACATTCCAAATTTTATAAAGAAAGAACCTTGTTTTTTCAACATCATTTAATTCACCAATCGCTATTTCACTATTGGAACAAGTATTATACGATTGATAATCCTTTTTAAACTTTTCGCAACAAAAATCCATGATATTGTCTATTGATTATTTCAACAAAGAATCTACAGGGATAAAGATACACCAATCATTGCTATTTGCAAATTTCTCTCTGTTGTTTTTCCAAAAATCGTTGACTCTTTTCCGCAATTCGTTGTAACCGATTATTATAGAGTCATTTTTACCTACCAAGATAAGTTTGGTTATACAATGCGACTTATGGTGGAATAAATTACGTGGTGCATTGTTGGTTCTATAATCATAGCTTATTATTACAGAGTCGTAACTATTTATATTGTAAAAAGCGTATGGGGCTATTTTGTAACTCTTTTTAGGTGAAACGTGAATATCTAATGTATCTATCTTTAATTCGTAATTGCTATTTTGGGCAAAATATTGACACTCGCACTGTTGAGTTTCTCGTTTGAATTTACAAAAGATATAATGTAACAGTCTTTCATCAGACATTTTACCATGATAGTATTTATATATTTCCTCATTTCTAAACAATGATGGAGCCCCTTTTGCCACCCGTTTATTATAATCCTTAAAATAGTATTTACTTTCTTTTATAAATCCTTCTTCATCTATTATCAATGTGTCATTATAGATGTATAGTTTCTCAATTACATCATTGTTTACGATTATACAATTTAATCTTGCGCGGTACGATAAAAAACACGATGAAAATGTTAGTGAGATAGCAATTATAATAAAGTATTGCAAATGCCTCATATTTTTTAACGATTTTTGTAATTAGTCTCTATTTCATTTGCTAAATTATCATAGCTCCCATTTGTGGTATAAATAGCATTTATGTCTCCGTATCTTAATATATGTGTAGCATAATCGATAAATATCTGTCCATAAAATTTTCCGAATCCATTTTCTGTTTGTTGTTTCCAATGTGTTCGGGCTTTTATAGTTAATCAAACAATCCCCACGAATCGCAAAATTCAAAATCAACACCTCTCTGTTCCGCAATAAACTTTTCCAATGGGTATATTGTGGCTTTTCCGTTTTTAACTTTTACGATATAAAATTCTTTGTTTCTACTGATTGCGCACAGAAGTAGTTGTCTTTTTAAACCTACAATATTTGTGTGATTTGAAAGGGTAGGGCTATAAAAAGGTGTAAAGCAAAAATATGTATAAAAATTATGTTTTATGGCAAGCTTGAGCAATAATTTGTCGCTACTATACATTTTGCTTGGGTTTGCCGGCTCTATGTATAACGAGTAGAAATTAAAATCATCTGTATGGGATATTTCTGAATAAGCAATAGTTGCAGTATCTTTTACACCATATATGACGAAATTTATAGGTTTAAGATATATGCGCTCTTCTTTTATTTGCTTTTTAGCAGGGTATAAAATGTATGAGGTGTCTTTGAAATCCTCAAACTCAGTTCCTTGCAAAAAGTTATTTACCATACGCCATATATATGTTTTTCTATCTTCCTTGCGAACAAAATGCATCATTGAATGCATGATACTGCGCGTGTAACGGCTATTTGAACGTAATGCATACTTGTTGCGGTCTCTCTTTAACCTCTTTTCAAAAACACAATATGCGGGTTTAATCCGTTTATAGAAATTGTGGGTTGTGATATTTTCATTTTTGCGCACATCATATTGCGCATCAAATATTGTCAATATTCTTAAGTTTTCATTTTTGCCTATTTTATACCAATCTTGGAAAAGTTTTATAATGCAGTTGTTGGCCGAATCGATTCTCTCTTCCGACAATAGTTGCAACAGATGTTTTTTGCCTGTATTATCTTGTGAAAAAATAGGCAGTAATATCTGTGTGCATATAATGAATAATAATATTACTCGCTGTTTCATCTTAGTCAAAATTATAATCACCACCGATAAGTTCGCTTTTATTTATATATTGTAGTGAATCTTTTTGCCATATTCTTTCTCTTAGATACCCCTCTATTGGGTAAACGATATATTGCTCTTGTGGCTCTTTGTTTGCTTTGAGGTATTTGACAAGAATATAAATATTGTTATTTTTATCTATTGCGCACAGATGCTCCCTTATCTTAGCATTATAATCGTTTATGTATCCGGTCGTCATTCCCGGAATATTCAAGATAAAAAAGGCTTTGTAATTGTTTGCTTTTTTTAGTCTGACAAGTTCCTTGTAATCGTATCTTTTGCCGTAATCATTTATTGTTATTAATTTATCTTTGCGTACAAGTTCAGAATTGTCTGTTTGGTATACAATAACTCCGTCGTTGCGATAAATTATATATGTTTCAGGCATAAGATAGGCCTTTTCTTTGTTTATGGGGCGTTTCTTTGTGAATAGCTTGGGGATTTTATCGCTATACAAAAAATACGATGGTGTTAAATTAAAAAATCGTGGCGTAACTATTTTAACTATATGATTGTAAACATTGCTGTTGTAGTTGATGCTATATGCTGAATCTTTAATATTTTTTATCTCTTGAAATTCAATAAGCCTATTATTGTTGCTGGAAATGTTATATGAAATTTTTGCTCTGCAAATACAGAGATATTTCCCCGATTCGTTTTTCCATTTTTTTATTTTTGAGTTAAAAACCATATATCTTGGTTTTATGCAGTCATATATTTCAGCATTGTCAAAATGCGACTTTTTCGTAAATGGCAAAATAAAATCCACAGAGAATATTGGCAGAATATTGTATTCGTTAATATTTCCCACGCAAAACTTATCTTTTAATATTTCGATTAGTCTCTTCTCTGTAGAGTTTATCTCTGCTTGTGAAAATTTCTCAGAAATACTCCATTGTACCCCTTGCGGAAAAGCTGTGATTGCGGATAGAAATACCAAGATAAATGTGATGTTTTTAAACATATACTATGTCGTTTAACGTCCAGATATAGAAAAAAATATTTACCGCATAACACATCAAAAGAGTAAAAAACTTCTCTTACATATTTATGTACGACGTCAGGGTGAAAGAATTTTGCCCTGCGTCGTATTTCATTTGCAGGAAATATGTGGGGCAGAAGATTATTCGCAAGTTAGCTACGATGCCTTTCTTGTAGAGCATCGAATATCCGGCGTTGGCAATGAAGCGCTTGTGAATGTATCCGCCAACCACCTGGAAACGGTCGAGTTTCTGCGTGCCTACCTGCTGGAACATATTGTCCCACGTTGCGTCTATCGACAGATGCGAGGGCAGTTTGACAGTCGCGGCAAGGCCGTGTGAGTATTTTCCGGTGCGTGTGTTAAAGATTGAACGCGAGAGCAGATAATATCTCTTTGCTGCAGAAAATTCCACCCACATTTGGGGCACAAAGGCCTCTTGCTTGATATTATACTGCGCAAAGGCTGCAGCCTTCATCCACGGGAGTAAATCCTGCTTGTAGCTTACATAGGGCGAGGAGTTCACAGAGCCGTCGTCGAAGTTGAAGGTGGCGGGCAACGACACACGGAAACGCGCCGACTGCACCGTTCCGTCCAATATCTGGCTGTGCAGGGCTGTAACTGCAAAGAGGGAAAGCACGAGAATCGAAATTCTCTTGAGGAATATGTTTTTCATAGTTTATTTGTTTGCGCAGATGCTACAGTTTCAGCCACGGACGGGGGTTCAGCTTCACCTTTTCGTTTCGTATCTGGAAAAGCAGGGTGGTTGCGCCTGAAACATCCGTTGCAACGTCGGCGAGAATGTCGCCGGTATTAACCTCGTCGCCCTGACTGACCTTTATATTCTGCAATTTGCAATAGACGGTGAGATATTTTCCGTGACGCACAATGACGAAGGCAAAATCTCCGGCGCGAACAACGGAGGTCACGACACCTTTGAAGACTGCGCGCGCCTTTGCTCCACGCTCGCCCTGCAGGGTGATTCCGCCGTAGTCGATGCGCACGTTGCCCTTGCCCTCGACGCCGCGCTGCGGGCCGAAGGAGCCTACAACCATGCAGGGGCCGGTGATGGGCGACGGCAGACGACCTTTATTCTGCTCGAAGGAGCCTGTGAGTTTCTGCATTCCCTTGCTGTTGGGGTTCACCACCTCTTTCTCGCGACGCTGCACTTTGGGTGCCGGCTCGTCGGCGGTGGTAGTTTTCTTTGCAACGGCATTGCCGCCTTTCTTGGAAGCTGTATCTTTTTTCTTTGCATCGGCCTCTTTCTTTTTCTGCGCCGCTGCAAGCTCGGCGCGACGACGCGCCTCAATCTCGCGTTCAATCTCGCGCTCGATGGCTGCATTCAGATTGTTAAGCTCTTTACGCTGACGGGTAAGCTCTTTTTCGACCTTCTTTTTCTCGCGTTTGAGCTCTGCTACAAGGCCGCGCTGCTTCTCTTCGAGCCCTTTGAGAGTCTGCTGCTCCTTCTTCTGCTCTTCGAGCGAGGCTATCTTGCTTGCGCGCACCTTTTCGACCTCGGCGCGTTTCTCTTCAAGAGCCTTTATCTTCTCCTTCAGCTGGTCGGCGAGCTTGCGGTGGGCGTTCATGTATTCGCGCGTGTAGCGGTAGCGGTGGAGCAGAGAATTGAAATTGTCGGCCGAGATTATGAAGAGCAGTTTGTCCTGCAAAGAGCCGTAGCGACGCGCGCGGCGCAGAGCCGCCGCATATTCGTCTTGGGCTCTTTTCACCTGTGCCTCGTCGTGCGTGAGTGCGCTTGTGAGTTCGGCAATCTCTTTGTCGATGGCTGTAACCTCTTTGCTGAGCAGGGAGACGAGCGATTTCTGCTCTTCGACGCGGGCGGTGAGCAGATTGAGGTTTTTCAGTTTGGAGGCGACATCCTTTTCCGAGGAGAGGAGTATGCGCTCTTTCTCCTTTATCTGTTGCTGCAGACTGCTGACGCGGCTGCGCATCTCTTTCACGCTCTTTTGCTGCGACCACGCGGCGCATGCAACAGAGAAAAGCAACATTATAAAGATTATCCTCTTGGCTGACATATTTGTAATTCCCTTTTTTCTATCTTAAAATTTAATGCCGTTAAGCAGTGTGGAGACCTCCACTTTCTTGTACGACGAGAGGTCGGTGGTGCCGTTCAGCTTGAAGCTGTCGGCCTTGGGGCTGCTGAGCTTAAAGTCGAGCTTGTAGTTTGCCACCGAGAAACGTATCTGACGGGGGAAAAGGCGTGCGCCCACAGTTGAAAAGTCGGAGTAGTTGCAATCGACGCTCAATTTGTTGTCGTAGTTGCCACGGGTGAGCTGCAGGCTGCCGCTGCTCTGCTCTACGTGGAAAGTGTACTGCATGCCCTTCTCGCGCTCGGTGGTGAGGAGAATCTCGCCGTTGGCAACAGCAACGTCCATCTTTGAGAGGTATTTTTCCACAGGCTTTCCATCGGGAGCAAAAACCTCGTTGAGCATTATTGCCTCGACCATAGAGTAGTCTATTCCCAGACGTTCGAGGGCCTCGATGTCGCTGTAGCTGACCTCGGCGTACTCGCGGCCGAGACGGTAGATGAGCAGCATCTTTTTAGGGGTGAGCTCGGCGCGGGCTACCTCTATGAGGCCGCCGAGGGCATTGACGCTTATGAGCATTCCCTCGCCGCGCTTGATCCTTACGTTGCCGTTGGCCGAAAATTCCTTTCCGCCGATGTTCGCCGTGAGCTTCACCTTGGACGAGAGGTGCGAGAGGCTGCTGCTCACTGCCTGCATGCTCTTGAGCTCTTTCATTGTGACGCTGCCAGCCGATGCGCTGTTCTTTTTAGAGGCACAGCCGCCCACGCCCATGAGAAGCAACAGCATTGCTGCCACTGCCATTATATTGCATATTCTACTTTTTCTTTCTCTTTTCATCAGCTATATATTTCTTTTTCTTAATCTTACGTTTCAATATCTTTGAGTCGTCGCCCATTTTCTGTGCTTCGAGCCAGAATTCCACCGCGCGCTCGGTGTCGCCGCACATGGCAAAAATGTCGCCGCAGTGAACGTACTCTACGGTGCTCATCTCTTCGTTAGTCTGTATGAGCTTTTCGGCGTAGGCGCGCGCCTCTTCGTAGCGCTTCTGCATGAAGAGCACCCACATATAGGTGTCAATGTATATGGGATTGTCGGGCTCTTCTTTCAGGGTTTTCAGGCTCATCTCCTCGGCGCGCTCAAGGTCGCCGCCGTCGAGTGTAAGATAGTAGGCGTAGTTGTTGAGGACTACAATGTTACCCGGGTCGTAGACTAGCGCCGAGTCGTAGGCTTCGATTGTTGCAGCCATATTTCCAAGCTCGTGCTCGGTGTCGCCTATGAGTGTGAAGAGCTCCGAGACCATCGAGGGGTCGCACTCTTCGTCGCGACTCTTGAGGCCGCGGCGGTAGCTCTCGATAGACTCCTGCGGCCTTTTCAGCTTGTAGCAGGCGATTCCGCGGTAATAGTAGAGCTGCAGAATCTCGGGGTTGTACTGTATGGCTGTGTCGCTGCGTGCGATAATCTCTTCGTAGTCTTTGCGCCCTATCGCGTAGCTCAACAGTTGCAGCTGGGCCATGCGATTCTCGGGTTCTATGGAGAGTATCTTGTGCAACAGGGGAGTAACCATCTTTTCGTCGGTTTTTTTGTGGGTAAGATACTGCGCGTAGACCGAGAGCACAGGCAACTGCTCCACCGGCTGGGCCATGAGACGCTCGCACAGATTGATGATGTAGAGGCTGTCGCCACCCGTCTTTTCAATCTCGCCTATTACCTTGACCAATATTTCGGAGCGCATCGACGAGGGCATCTTTTTGTTCATGAGCAGCGTGTCGACGCTCGACAGGAACTGCTTGTTGTCGCCGTAGTGCTTGTAATAGTCGACCAACGAAAGTTGCGCCGGCAGATTGTCGGACTCTTGCGACAATACTTCGTTGTATATTTTCAGTGCTTGCGCGGGGTTGTTGTTCTTTTCGTAAATGTCGCCCAAAAGCACTTTGAATCGCAGGTCGTCGGGGTATTCGGCTGCGAGCTTCGCAACCTCGGCGATGGCCTTGGCGCTGTCCTGCATCTGTATGCAGATGTTGTACTTGCGCAGGCTTATCTGCTCGCTCTTGCCCTCTTTGCGCTCGTACTCGCCCAGCGCGGCAATGGCCTTGTCGTACTCGCCCTCTTCGCTGTAGTACCCTGCAAGCACAAGGTCAATCTCGCTGTGGGTGGGAAACTCCTTGCCCATATTTTCGTAGACGGCGATGGCCTCGGCACGCTGACCGCTATTCTCGTATGCGGCGGCGAGGATGGTGCGGTACCAGAAGTTGCGGGGCTCTTCCTTCACTGCCTGTTGCATGAGGGCGAGTGCTTCGTTCTTCTTTCCGAGGAACATATAGTAGTTGGAGAGCTCGAAGAGCACTGCGGGGGAATTGGGCTCTATCGACAGACAGTGCTCGAACATTTCGAGTGCATCGTCGTGGCTCTCTTGCTCTTTGAGTGCGAGGGCCTGAAGATAGTAGTAGTCGAAGGCGCGGCGACGGGCAATAGTGTCGTCGGCAGTCGGAGGGGTGTCAGTAGAGGGCAACGACGAACGGGCCGGGAGCATCGCTGCTCCAAGCATCAGCATCAACGTGACGATTATTACCCTATAGCTGTTCATAGAATTGCTCGTTAGACGCCTGTGTGACCGAAACCTCCTGCACCGCGCTCAGTGTCGTCGAGGGTGGTAACCTCGACCCACTCGGCCTGCTCGTGACGCGCAATGACCATCTGGGCTATGCGCTCGCCGTCGGTAATCTCGAACGGCTGGTCGGAGAGGTTGACGAGTATCACGCATATTTCGCCGCGGTAGTCGGCGTCGATGGTACCGGGGGTGTTGAGCACCGTGATTCCCTTTTTAATGGCGAGGCCGCTGCGGGGACGCACCTGTGCCTCGTAGCCGGGAGGCAGGGCCATGTACAGTCCTGTGGGAACAAGCGTACGCTGCAAAGGGTTCAATACTATGCTATTTTCTATGTTTGCTCTAAGGTCGAGACCCGCCGAGAGAGGGGTTGCATACTCGGGCAACGGGTGCTTGGACTTGTTTATGATTTCAACTTTCATCGCTTTTTTATTTTCTTTATGCGAAAGTACAAAATTATTGCCACTTTCGGCCTCTGTTTGTTTTTTTTAATATTATTAAAGTGGGCGTGCGAGGGGCTGAGGGCACTACCCTACTACAAAGCAAAAGAACGACAAGCTCTGTTTGCCGTTCTTTCCATGCTGTTCATCGTCAGGCCTGATTGCTGCTGTCGGGGTAGAAGACCTTGTGTGCGCCGGTCTTGAGCTCTATCAGCCATGGATTCTCTTTGGCAAAAGACTCAATGTAGCGCATGCGTTTGTCTTCGAGAATCTCGTCAACAGCTATAAGGATGCCCGTCTCTTCGACATTGCCGAACTCTGTGTTCACCGCTGTTCCGAACGTGCGCATCGTGGGCGACAGGCCCATATATGCGTTCACAAGCGGGGGGATATTGTATCCAAGGGCACGAACCTCGCGGTTGAGTATCTTGTAGTCCTCGGCAAATGTATCTTCGCAGAAGAGTGCTTCGAGCTCTTTTTCGTCTGTCTCGAGCAACAGGGGCGACATTGGCTCGATAAGTTTGTCGGGGTCGGCAAAATGTTTCTTCAGGAAATAGAGTATCATGTCCCTGCCCTGCTTGTGGTACGAGGGGTACATTGTCACCTTTCCGAAAAGATATTTTACGTTGGGGAGGACAACCGTCAGGGCTCCAAGGCCGTCCCAAAGGTTGTCGAGAGCGAAGAGGCTCTTGCGGCCCATTCTTGTAGATTGGTATTCGAGGGTGACGAACGAGCGTCCAAGCTCAATGGTCACGGGAAGAATCTCGTCAATGAATCGTTTGGAGAAACGGAACATGTCGTGGGCCGTTGCAAGGATGGGGGTGCCATCTTCGTGGAAACGAACATCGGAGCCCAGAATGAAGCGGTAGCCACCGATAATGTCGTTTGCATCGGGATTCCACACGATGAGCTGCTTGTAGGGATTCTCCATGGTGTCGAACTCGTCGATGTCCATCGAGAGGCCTGTACCACCGCCCGCCGCACGGAATGCAATCTCGCGCAGACGACCAATCTCGCGCATCACATTGGGCGAATCGGCTGCCGTCAACACATATATTTCGTTCTTGCTGCGATTGGTGAAACGCAATCGCTTGTCCTCAGTTAGTTCCGCCTTGAGCAACTCTTTCGGAACCGGAGCTATAATCTCTTCCATGTTGTGTAGTTATTGTCTGTTGAGAGAATATACAATATCCTGTACATATTGTGCCCACTCGGCAGGCTTCTTGCTCTTGTCGAATGTCTGCCACGAAATGGGCTTGCCTATTGTCACTTTGAACTTCTTTCCTCTGTTCTTGAACATTTCGTCGGCCAGATAGAGCATGGCGATGTTGAACTTTATGCCCAGCATCTTGTTCACATTGGCGAGATTGTAGAAGAAGTCGGAATTGCGGCCCTCAAAGTGTATGGGAACAATATCTCTCTCTGTTTGTATGCTTTTGGTAATGAAGGTTTTTTTCCATTCAAGATCGCGGATGACGCCGTTTGTGCGACGCGAACAGATGCCCGCGGGGAACATCAGTATGTGATTCTCGGACTTGAAGGCGTCGTCTACCTGACGGGGGAAGTTCTTTGCCTGACGACCGGTCTTGTTTATGGGAATAAACAGCGACTTCAGCTGGGGGATGTTCATCAGCAGGTCGTTTACAAGGTATTTTATCTTTTCGTCGTAGTGCTTGCCGAGTATCATTCCCAGACCCATGCCGTCGAGCGCACCGAGGGGGTGGTTGCTGACGAATGTGCACCAGCCTTCGGCGGGCAGATTCTCCATGCCCTCGACCTCGAAAGAATTATCGAAAAATCTAAAGAAATCCTCTATAAACTCGACGCCGTATTTATCCTGCTCATTCTCGAGAAAGCCGTTAAGTTCCTCTTGATGGACAATCTTCTTGAGATACGACACGAGGAAACGAGGGACATAGCGTGCCTTTTTACCGGCCTTGGAGGCCAGAATGGCATCTATATCTATCAACATTTTTTCGCTCATGATTCTATGTTTTTCATCTCTCCGCAAAATGTATCAGAAACGGAAAGATCTTCTTTATTCTATCATGCAAATGTATGATATATTTTTTAGATAATGAAATTTTAACATACAAAAGAAAAAGTGACAGAAGCAATTCTGTCACTTTTTCTTTGGGAATTTATCTTAATTAATCCTCGTTGTCATCAACGTCGGAAAAATCGAGTACCGATTTCTTGTTGGCCATCATGCGCTCGTAATCCTCTTTCGAGCCTACGATTATGCGCTGGAACTCGCGCTGACCTGTTCCGGCGGGGATAAGGTGACCGCAGATTACGTTCTCCTTCATACCCAACAGGTAGTCGCTCTTCATGTTGATTGCAGCCTCGTTGAGCACCTTTGTTGTCTCCTGGAACGATGCAGCTGACATGAAGCTTGTTGTCTGCAATGCTGCACGTGTGATACCCTGGAGAATCTGTGTTGATGTTGCGGGAACTGCATCGCGTGCAACAATCTGCTTGAGGTCGCGGCGCTTGAGCATACTGTTCTCGTCGCGCAACTTGCGGGCTGTTACAATCTGGCCGGGCTTGAGGTTCTCCGAGTCGCCTGCGTCGACGATTACCTTCTTGCCCCAGATGCGGTCGTTCTCCTCCTGGAATTCGAGTTTGTCCACAATCTGAAGTTCGAGGAAGCGTGTATCGCCGGGCTCGTTGATCTGCACCTTGCGCATCATCTGACGTACGATAATCTCGAAGTGCTTGTCGTTGATCTTCACACCCTGTGAACGGTACACATCCTGAGCCTCGTTCACAATGTACTCCTGTACGGCTGTGGGGCCCTTGATGGCAAGAATGTCCGAGGGAGTGATTGCGCCGTCCGAGAGGGGTGTACCTGCACGTACATAGTCGCCATCCTGAACAAGAATCTGCTTAGAGAGTGCCACAAGATATTTCTTGACGTCACCAACCTTAGAGGTGACAACAATCTCGCGGTTACCACGTTTAACCTTACCCATTGAAACCTCACCGTCAATTTCGGCAACGACTGCGGGGTTAGAGGGGTTACGAGCCTCGAAGAGCTCGGTTACACGGGGGAGACCACCGGTGATATCACCGGCATTACCGAACACGCGAGGAATCTTCACGAGAATATCACCGGCCTTGAGCAACTGCTTGTTGTCGATAACCACGTGACCACCCACGGGGAGGTTGTATGTGTGAAGAATGTTTCCGTCCTCGTCTACAATGTGAACGGTAGGTATCTTGTTCTTGTCCTTAGACTCTGTGATTACTATCTCTTTAAGACCTGTACTCTCGTCAGTCTCTACCTTGTATGTTACGTTCTCGATAACCGACTCGAAGTCTACACGGCCACCAACCTCGGTAACGATTACCGCGTTGAAGGGGTCCCATGTTGCAACTATCTTTCCGGCCTCTACAAGCTCGTCCTCTGATGCGTAGAGTTTAGAACCGTAAGGAATGTTGTGTGTAGAGAGTACGATTCCTGTGTTTACATCCACGAAACGTACCTCACCCAAACGACCTACTACAATCTTCACGGGAGAGCCGTCAGAGTCTACAGCGTCTACTGTACGCAACTCCTCGAATTTCACACGTGAAGCGTGCTTAGCCTTGATGCTTGCGTCTGCTGCGATGTTGGCAGCGGTACCACCGGCGTGGAAGGTACGAAGTGTAAGCTGTGTACCGGGCTCACCGATTGACTGTGCTGCGATTACGCCGACTGCCTCGCCCTTCTCGACCATACGGCTGGTAGCAAGGTTGCGACCGTAACATTTTGCACAAACACCGTGCTTAGACTCACAGGTGAGTACCGAACGAATCTCTACGCTCTCGATGGGAGAGTTCTCAATCTCCTCGGCAATAGCCTCGGTGATGAGCTCGCCTGATGCAACGATGAGCTTGCCCGATACGGGGTCGATAACATCGTGAACAGATACGCGACCGAGAATACGCTCAGAGAGTGAAGAGATAACCTCGTCGTTGTTCTTGAGAGCTGTACATACGAGTCCGCGCAATGTACCGCAATCCTCTTCGTTGATGATAACATCGTGCGATACGTCAACGAGACGACGTGTAAGGTAACCGGCATCGGCTGTCTTAAGCGCGGTATCGGCAAGACCCTTACGAGCACCGTGAGAAGAGATAAAGTACTCGAGCACCGAAAGACCCTCTTTAAAGTTAGAAAGAATGGGGTTCTCGATAATCTGTGCACCCTCGGCACCCGCCTTCTGGGGTTTAGCCATAAGACCACGCATACCCGAGAGCTGACGAATCTGGTCTTTAGAACCACGGGCACCTGAGTCAAGCATCATATATACTGAGTTGAAGCCCTGATCGTCGGTTGAGATTGTCTTCATCAATACGTTTGCAAGGTCGGCATTTACGTGTGTCCACTCGTCGACAACCTTGTTGTAACGCTCTTTGTCGGTGATAAGACCGAGGTTGTACTCTGCGAGAATCTCCTCGACCTTCTCGTTACCCTTACGCACGAGCTCTTCTTTCTCTTTGGGGATGATAACATCGTCCAAGTTGAACGAAAGACCACCCTTGAACGCCATCTGGTAACCGAGGTTCTTGATTCCGTCGAGGAAGTCTGCCGAACGGGCAACACCCACACGTTTGATAACCTCGCTGATGATGTCGCGGAGAGATTTTTTAGAAATGATGGTGTTCACGTAACCCATTTCACGGGGAACAATCTGGTTAACGATTACACGACCCACTGAAGTCTCGCGCAATACGTTTACATAATTGCCATTCTCGTCGCGGTCCTCAACAAGCACCTTGACGGGAGCGTGAATGTCTACGCGACCCTGGTTGTAAGCGATGAGAGCCTCCTCGGGACCATAGAATGTCATTCCATGACCCTTAGCGCCCTCGCGCATCTTTGTAATATAATAGAGTCCGAGTACCATATCCTGTGAAGGTACGGCAATAGGAGCACCATTCGAGGGGTTAAGTATGTTGTGCGACTGAAGCATGAGCATCTGAGCCTCGAGAACTGCCTCGTTGCTCAAAGGCAAGTGAACAGCCATCTGGTCACCGTCGAAGTCGGCGTTGAACGCGGTACATGCGAGGGGGTGCAGCTGGATAGCCTTACCCTCGATCATCTTGGGCTGGAAGGCCTGGATACCCAAACGGTGAAGTGTCGGCGCACGGTTGAGCAGTACAGGGTGACCCTTCATTACGTGCTCGAGGATGTCCCAGATAACGGGCTCGCGACGATCGACAATCTTCTTGGCCGATTTTACAGTCTTCACGATGCCGCGCTCTATGAGCTTACGGATGATGAAAGGCTTGTAGAGCTCGGCTGCCATCAATTTGGGAAGACCGCACTCGCCCATCTTGAGCTCGGGACCAACGACGATTACCGAACGAGCCGAGTAATCGACACGCTTACCGAGAAGGTTCTGACGGAAACGTCCCTGCTTACCTTTGAGGCTGTCCGAGAGAGACTTCAAAGGACGGTTGGCGTCAGACTTCAACGCGCTTGCCTTACGTGAGTTGTCGAACAATGAATCGACAGCCTCCTGAAGCATACGCTTCTCGTTACGCAAGATAACCTCGGGAGCCTTAATCTCGATGAGCTTCTTCAGACGGTTGTTACGTATGATTACACGACGATAGAGGTCGTTGAGGTCGGATGTTGCGAAACGTCCACCATCCAGAGGCACCAAAGGACGCAATTCGGGAGGTGTTACGGGAATCACAGTCATAATCATCCACTCGGGACGGTTGCGACCTGCCGACGCCGACATTGACGAACGGAAAGACTCCACTACCTGAAGACGTTTCAAAGCCTCGTTCTTGCGCTGCTGAGACATGTCAGTGTTTGCGCGGTTACGCAACTCGTAAGAGAGAGCGTCGAGGTCGATGCGTGCAAGGAGGTCCTGAATAGCCTCGGCACCCATCTTTGCAATGAACTTGTTGGGGTCTGAGTCGTCGAGTGCCTGGTTGCCTGCGGGGAGGTTGTCCATAATTGAAAGATACTCGTCCTCGGTGAGCAACTGGTTGGCAACAACGCCGTCAGTTACGCTATCCTTACCGATAACCTCCTGACGTGTATCACCCTCGGTGCGGGCCATTACACCCGGCTGTATAACAATGTACTTCTCGTAGTAGATGACAGCATCGAGGTTCTTTGTGGGAAGACCGAGAAGATAACCAATCTTGTTGGGAAGTGAACGGAAATACCAGATGTGAGCCACAGGCACAACAAGCTGAATATGTCCCATACGTTCACGTCTAACCTTCTTCTCTGTAACCATTACACCACAACGGTCACAAACGATACCTTTATATCTGATACGTTTGTACTTACCGCAATGACACTCGTAATCCTTTACAGGACCGAAGATACGCTCACAGAACAATCCGTCACGCTCCGGCTTATAGGTACGGTAGTTGATTGTTTCGGGTTTCAACACCTCACCACTCGAACTACCAAGGATCTCCTGCGGAGAGGCCAATCCTATGGTAATTTTAGTGAAGTTATTTTTTGTCTTAGTTTCTTTTCTGAAAGCCATAATACTATATTGACAAACGTGATGGTATTAATTATTCAAATGATATACTCAAGCCCAATCCGCGAAGCTCGTGCAACAATACGTTGAGCGACTCGGGAATTCCGGGAGTAGGCATTGCATCGCCCTTGACGATTGCCTCGTATGCCTTGGAACGTCCCACAACATCGTCGGACTTGATGGTAAGAATCTCCTGAAGGATGTGTGCTGCACCGAATGCCTCGAGTGCCCAAACCTCCATCTCTCCGAAACGCTGACCACCAAACTGAGCTTTACCACCAAGAGGCTGCTGAGTGATGAGTGAGTAAGGACCGATTGAACGGGCGTGCATCTTGTCCTCTACCATGTGACCGAGCTTAAGCATGTAGCTGACACCCACTGTCGCAGGCTGGTCGAACTGCTCACCTGTGCCACCGTCGTAAAGGTAGGTCTTACCGAAGCGGGGGAGGCCTGCCTTGTCTGTCCATGTGCAGAGGTCGTCGAGTGTTGCTCCATCGAAGATGGGAGTAGCAAACTTAACGCCCAGCTCTTTACCTGCGCGGCCGAGTACGGTCTCGAAAATCTGACCGATGTTCATACGCGAGGGCACACCCAACGGGTTGAGGATGATATCTACGGGAGTACCGTCTGCAAGGAAGGGCATATCCTCCTGACGCACTACGCGCGACACGATACCCTTGTTTCCGTGACGTCCCGCCATCTTGTCACCAACACCGATCTTACGTTTCTTGGCGATGTATACCTTAGCCATCTTCATTGTGCCCGAGGGAAGCTCGTCACCGATGGTCAAGGCGAACTTCTCGCGCTTAACCTGTGCATCGAACTCCTTGTACTTGTGCAGGAAATTGATGATGAGTGTACGGATAAGTTCGTTTGTATGTGCATCGGCTGTCCACTTGCTCAACTGGATTGAAGTGAAGTCGAGGTTCTCGAGGTCGTGCTTTGTGAACTTAGCGCCCTTGGCAATAACCTCGGTGCCCATGAAGTCCTTCACGCCCTGTGAAACGCGGCCGCCGATAAGCTTGATAAGTTTATCAACAAGTATATCTTTCAACTCGCCAACCTTCTCCATGAACTCGTCGTCAATCTTGGGCAGCTTAGCCTTGTCGGCCAATTTTGCCGAACGTGACTTCTCGGCACGCTGGAAGAGACGACGGCCGATAACGACACCCTGCAATGAGGGAGAAGCCTTCAATGAAGCATCCTTAACGTCACCTGCCTTGTCACCGAAGATGGCACGGAGGAGTTTCTCCTCGGGCGAGGGGTCAGACTCTCCCTTGGGAGTAATCTTACCGATGATAATGTCGCCGGGCTTAACATAAGCACCGACACGGATAATACCATTCTTGTCGAGGTCTTTTGTAGCATCCTCGCTGACGTTGGGAATGTCGTAAGTGAACTCCTCCATTCCGCGCTTTGTCTCGCGAACCTCGAGTGAAAGCTCGTCCACGTGTACAGATGTAAGAACATCCTCGCGAACTACCTTTTCGTTAAGAACGATAGCATCCTCGTAGTTGTAACCCTTCCAAGGCATGTATGCCACAAGAAGGTTCTTTCCAAGCGCAAGCTCGCCGGCCTGGGTAGAGTAACCCTCGGTGAGAATGTCGCCTGCCTTGACTCTCTGGCCCTTCTCGCAGATGGGACGCAAGTCAATGGTCATATTCTGGTTCGTACGGCGGAACTTGGGAATAACGTACTCTTTCCATGAAGGATCGAAGCTTACGAATTCCTCTTCCTCGGTACGGTCGTAGTTGATTCTGATTGTGGTAGCATCGACAAATTCAATAACACCGTCGCCCTCGGCAACAATCTGTGTACGTGAATCCTCGGCAAGCTGTTTCTCGATACCTGTTCCCACGATGGGAGCCTCGGTAGTGAGCAAAGGTACAGCCTGACGCATCATGTTAGAACCCATCAATGCACGGTTGGCGTCATCGTGCTCAAGGAAGGGGATGAGCGATGCAGCGATTGATGCAATCTGCTGAGGAGCTACGTCCATATAGTCTACTCTTCCGGGCTCAACAACAGGATAATCTGCATCCTGACGTGATTTTACCTTTGTGCGGATGAACTTGCCATTCTCGTCGAGAGGAGCATTACCCTGTGCGATAATCTTTGCCTCCTCCTCCTCGGCTGTAAGGTAAACAACATTGTCGTTGTTGATGTCAACAACGCCGTCGGCCACCTTTCTATAAGGAGTAACGATGAAGCCCAGCTCGTTTATCTTGGCGTAGATACACAATGACGAAATAAGTCCGATGTTGGGACCCTCAGGGGTCTCGATGGGACAGAGGCGGCCATAGTGTGTGTAGTGTACGTCTCGAACCTCAAAGCCGGCGCGGTCGCGTGAAAGACCGCCGGGACCAAGTGCCGAAAGACGACGTTTGTGTGTAATCTCGGCAAGGGGGTTAGTCTGGTCCATGAACTGTGAAAGGGCGTTTGTACCAAAGAATGTATTGATAACAGCCGACACAGTTTTTGCGTTGATAAGGTCGGTGGGAGTAAACACCTCATTGTCGCGGACGTTCATACGCTCGCGAATGGTGCGTGCCATACGTGCAAGACCAACAGCAAACTGGTTAGAGAGCTGCTCGCCCACTGTACGTACGCGACGGTTACTCAAGTGGTCGATATCATCCACCACAGCCTTTGAGTTCACCAGACCTATCAAATATTTGATAATCTCAATAATATCCTCTTTTGTCAGCACGCGTACAGACATATCTGTTGTAAGACCGAGCTTACGGTTGATACGGTAACGGCCAACATCACCCAAGTCGTAACGCTTTTCAGAGAAGAAGAGGTTGTTGATAACCTCGCGTGCACTTGCATCGTCAGCGGGATCGGCATTACGCAACTGGCGGAAGATGTAGTACACAGCCTCTTTCTCAGAGTTACTTGTGTCTTTGTCCAAAGTATTGAAGATGAGCGAGCAATCCAAAGACTCGGGATTGTCACCCTGCTCCTTGTGGAGCAAAATACGCTCTACGCCACTGTCAAGGATGCGCTCAACGATCTCGGCATCGAGAACTGTCTCGCGCTCAACAACTACCTCGCTACGCTCGATTGAAACAACCTCGCCTGTATCGGGGTCAACGAAGTCCTCGAGCTTGGTCTTCACCACGCGGCCGGCCATCTTGCGGCCGATAGCCTTCTTAAGAGAAGCCTTGTTCACCTTTACCTCCTCGGCAAGGTCGAAAATCTCGAGAATATCCTTATCTGTCTCAAAGCCGATGGCACGCAAAAGTGTTGTTACGGGCAACTTCTTCTTACGGTCAATGTATGCATACATGACATTGTTGATGTCAGTTGCAAACTCTATCCATGAACCCTTGAAAGGAATGATACGTGCAGAATAGAGGGGAGTACCGTTTGCATGAACGCTCTGTCCGAAGAATACACCGGGAGAACGATGCAACTGAGAAACCACAACGCGCTCGGCACCGTTGATGATGAATGTACCACGCTCGGTCATGTAGGGAATGGGGCCAAGGAATACATCCTGAATAACCGTGTCGAAATCCTCGTGATCGGGGTCGGTACAATAGAGTTTTAACTTTGCCTTCAAAGGCACACTATATGTTAATCCGCGCTCCAGACACTCTGCTATAGAGTAACGGGGCGGGTCGATGTAATAGTCCAAGAACTCCAATACGAAGTTGTTTCGTGTATCAGCTATCGGAAAGTTTTCAGCAAACACCTTGTAAAGGCCATCGTTCACACGTTTTTCCGGTGGAGTATCTAATTGGAGGAAGTCTTCGAACGACTTCAATTGTACTTCCAAAAAGTCCGGACAAGGCATCGGATCTTTAATAGAAGCAAAGTTAACTCTTTGATTATTAGCTTTTAGAGACATTGTTGAAAAAGTTTATAGAACTTATTTTTTTTAAATGCAGAAAAGGTTAAGAACCCTCTGAGGGCTCTTAACCATAAACCCTTGAAAGGGTACTTTTTTCTTATTTAAGTTCAATCTCAGCACCTGACTCCTCGATTGTCTTCTTCAAGGATTCAGCCTCTGCCTTAGAAAGACCCTCTTTGATTGTGCTGGGAGCACCATCTACGAGGTCTTTAGCCTCTTTCAAACCGAGACCGCAAGCCTCTTTAACAGCCTTAACTACCTGAAGTTTGTTAGCACCTGCGCTCTTCAAAACTACATCGAAGCTTGTTTTCTCCTCAGCAGCCTCGCCTGCACCAGCAGCGGGAGCAGCAGC